>JAIEAO010000125.1 GCA_029071345.1 Muribaculaceae bacterium
AAATCTACCCGCCTCTCTTGGCTTTTTTAAGATAAATTTTCCACTCTCTTATTTTGCTCCTGCAAACTTAGAGCTTTCTTTTTATGTTTAGCCGTGAATAGGAAATCGCATGGCAAAACTAACATCATTTTTAAAATGAAAAAATTATTTTTTGCAGTTGCCGCCGTATGCGCAATGGGTCTCGCAAGTTGTTCGACAATCACCTCCGGTTCAGGTATGGGTATTCTTTACACCGGTGTTACCGAAGGTCAGATCGCCACTGCCAATCCCGTAGGTAACAAGGTTGGAACATCTAAGACTACCGGTGTTCTCGGTCTCGTAAGCATAGGAGACGCCTCTATTCAGACTGCCGCCAATTCAGCCGGCATCAAAAAGATCAGCCACGTCGACGTTAAGAAGATGAGTGTACTTGGTCTTTTCGCAACCTATTCAACAGTAGTTTACGGAGAGTAATATTGGCGGTATTTGATTCGCTGATAATATATGCGTCGGTTTTTGATAGCCGACGCATATTCTTAATCCATTTTTAACTTATGAATATCAGGAAATTATATTTTGTCCTCACTTTGACTGTAGTGATATTGGTGTCAGGGATCGGCAATATGTATGTTCAGCGCAAAGGTGAGCACGGTTGGGTGTTTCATATATTCACTCAAAAAATGAGTGCGAAATCCAATCAGCATAATGTTGCCGGGCACGTAGACTTTGATTATACATTTGTGGAAGACACCGACTCCGTATCCATGCTTTCAACAGTAAAATTTCCAATCGGCACCAAGCCTGTTTCTATCGACATTGTATCTGCAGGTAAATCATACAATTTCTCGCCCGAAATAATATACGTGAAGCCGAAAGGTAAAATGTCGTTGGAATATAGGTTTAAAATTTCTTTCCCATTCTCTATATGGAATGAGATCTATGAATCTCCCTTACCCTTTTCGCTACAGTATAACACTATCTTGCAAGAAACAGAACATACGGCATCTTTTGGATATGACAAATCCAAGTGGGGGGCAAATCAGAAAAAGATGTTGGCTATAATTGAGATTATTAAGTATAACACCAACAAATTATGAAACTCTCTTCAGATAAACTATGTGCCGCCGCGATTGTGGCGATAATGACTGTAGGATGTTCATCTCCCAACAAGGATACAACGCTTTCCCCTCAAATGCTTTGCGCATCATGGGATTGTGAAATAGCCGAAGATGATATCAGAGGCAGACAGACCATAACATTCGACAGTGATGATAATTTCAGCGAGATAAAAAAGTTTGACTATTATTCAGCCGACAGCGGATTTAAATTCAATATCGCCTGCGAAGTGAGGACCTCCGGGCGATGGCAATTAAGGAAAGACACAATAGTGCTGAATTATGATGACGCCATTACCGTTATCCCTGACAGCAGTTCTTTCCAAATTGCTGTGATCGATTCTGTCAGTGCGGTAAATATTCAGGATGAGGTCAGGAAGGATATGCTGCGGGATATATCCCGATTTCTAACCAAGAATATCACGACACAATTCAGAAATATTTCAGGGAAATATTATCCGTTAGGAACTATCAAAGGCTTTCCGAAAGATACGTTATTGATTGAAACGGGCAACTCAATCGTGAAGCTTGTAAAATCTCATTAGATTACCTCTACGTGCCTCAGTTTTCTCCGTCTTACCTTAAATGTAAGGAGTCTTTACAAAAACATCCGGAGGCAAACTTTGAGTCGCAATTTTCGCGGTCTCGGTTTGCCTCCGGTTTTATTTCAGTTTATGAGAATCTTATTATTCCGATATTATTTCATTAAGGTATGATAATACTTTACCTTTGAATATTGGTAAATCATTCTTAATGGTGTTCCATGTTTCATCGGCAGAGATCTGATAATAGCCATGAACAAGATAATGCCTCATACCAATAATCTGCTTCCACGGGGAGTCGGGGTGACTCTCAATGAATTCCTTGCTGAGCATATAGGCAGCTTATCCTACTATCTCAAGATTTTTGACTACTCCGAAATAAAGGAGAGATTTCATCGTGAAATCGTCACGGGTTTTATCTTCAAGAAAACTCTCGATGTTATCGATAGCTTCAAGAATATGACGCAATCTTGACTCATCACGCAATTTCTCTCTCATATATAAGAATTTTATCTTTGTCAACTGAATCTTTTATCCACGGAAGCAACGAGCCGTCAGTCACAAGATCTACTTCTCGCTGCAGAAGCGCTTCCAGCTCCTGATTCATGGCTATGTGTTTGAAAATGCCGACTTGGGCTTTCGGGTCAAAGCATACGATAATATCAATATCGCTCTTCGAGGTGGCTTCACCTCGCGACACGGATCCAAAGACCCATGCTTTGAGCACAGGTTGGTTTGAGAAATATTCACGCAGGGCTAATAATATTCCAGGTGCGATAATTGTTATTTCATTCATGCTTTAAAATTTAATAAAAGCCCAATATTATAGTCGCCGGAATCTCTTCTAAAGCCTGACTGTTTAATCGATGTCGAAGTCGTCGCTGAAGAGATCTTCGCCGTCGGCGTCGTCGGTCATGTCTTCCACTTCATCGCGGTCGTCATCGTCGTCAGAGCGGGTGGATTCTTTGCCGGGGAGGCAGGGATTTTTGGATTTCGATGCGCGGTTTTCCTCTTTTTCTTTGTTGAGGGCTTCGTAGATCTTTTCTGTGAGTTCGTCGGCGAGGTCAGGATTCTCCTCGATCACGCGTTTCACGGCATCGCGGCCCTGGCCTAACTTCGAGCCGTTGTAAGAGAACCATGCACCTGATTTCTTGACGATCTCATACTCGACAGCGAGGTCGATGATTTCGCCGGCGCGAGAGATACCTTTGCCGAACATGATTTCGAACTCGGCGCGGGTGAAGGGGGGCGCCACTTTGTTTTTCACTACTTTCACTTTGGCGAGGCGGCCGATGGTTTCGTCGCCATCCTTGATGAATGATGAGGGGCGGATCTCGATGCGCACTGATGAATAGAACTTCAGCGCGTTACCACCGGTGGTAGTCTCCGGATTACCGAATGTCACACCGATTTTCTCGCGGATCTGGTTGATGAAGATGCAGCAGGTGCGGGTGCGTGAGATGGTTCCTGTGAGCTTACGCATCGCCTGAGACATGAGTCGGGCGTGGAGGCCGACGTTCTTGTCGCCCATCTCGCCTTCGATCTCTGCTTTCGGCGTAAGGGCAGCCACGGAGTCGATCACCAGCACATCGATGGCGCCGGAGTTGATAAGCTGCTCGGCGATTTCGAGGGCCTGCTCGCCGTTATCGGGCTGCGCGATCCAGAGGTTGTTGACATCCACACCGAGTTTCTCGGCATAGAAGCGGTCGAAGGCGTGCTCCGCGTCGATGATGGCGCAGATGCCTCCCTGCTTCTGGGCCTCGGCGATGACATGGATTGCGAGTGTGGTCTTACCGGAAGCCTCGGGGCCATAGATCTCAGTGATGCGGCCGCGCGGAATACCGCCCACGCCCAACGCATAGTCAAGACCGATAGAGCCGGTGGGGATTGTCTCCACATTCTGCACGCCATCGTCGCCGAGGCGCATGATTGCGCCTGTGCCGAAATCTTTCTCCAGATGGGCCATTGTGTTGTCGAGGGCCTTAAGTTTCTCCTTAAGGTCAGTTATCTTGCCGGCGGCTACCGCCTTTGTTGCTTTTTTCTTTGCCATATTTAGTTTCAGTTTTAAGTTGTCTTTTCAGTGATAGGAAAGAAGATATATAGGTGTGCTCACTGCGTTCGCACCACAATCTTCGCTTCGCTGAAGCTCGCGGCTTCCACAAAAATTAGAGGCGCGGTGCCGAAGGCACTCAGATTTATCTGTCCTCTCATTCAATATTTCACTGCAAATATCGCAGATATTCGCAGGTCGGCTGAGAGCGAACGTCGGCCGAAGGCCGGTGCGCGGTGCCGAAGGCACTCAGACCGACTGCAAAGTTACAACATTAAAATTCTCAGTCCTAATTTTCAGGGACTTTTTATCTTTAAAGATTCTTAACAGACTGCAAAAATCTTGCAGTCACTCCTAATTGCCTGCGCGGAGCATTTCGAAGTATCTCGTGAGGACATCGTGGGCGGCGGTGAAGGAGCTCTGTTCGTTGTTGAGCACGCGGAGCTCTTTCTGCTCGAGGAGGGCGCGGATTTCGGGCTGGCGGTAGAAGTTGTTGCGAAGCTCCTCGTTGATGGTCTCGAACATCCAGTATTTCGCCTGTTCGTTGCGCTTGCGCTGAAAATATCCGGTCTTACGGACATAGTCGAAGTAGCGGTCGATCATATCCCAGACTTTGTCGATGTTCAGCTCATAGTAGCCGCTGTATGTAACCACTTCGGGCACCCATTTGCTCGGTGTGGGCGGGAAGAGGTGCAGGGCGTTGCGGAACTGCGCGGCAGCGAGGTTCGCGCGCTCCACGTTGTCACCGTCGGCTTTGTTGATGACGATGCCGTCGGCCATCTCCATGATGCCGCGCTTGATACCCTGAAGCTCGTCGCCGGTGCCGGCAAGCTGGATGAGGAGGAAGAAGTCGACCATCGAATGGACGGCGGTCTCGCTCTGGCCTACGCCTACAGTCTCCACGAAGATATTGTTATATCCTGCCGCCTCGCAGAGCACGATAGTCTCGCGCGTCTTGCGGGCCACACCGCCCAGCGAGCCTGCCGAAGGACTGGGGCGGATGAATGCGTCGGGATGAATGGAGAGCTTCTCCATGCGGGTCTTGTCGCCGAGGATACTGCCGCGTGTGCGCTCCGAACTTGGGTCGATGGCGAGCACGGCGAGTTTGCCCCCCTGTTTGAGCACATGGAGGCCGAAGACATCGATTGAGGTAGACTTACCCGCGCCCGGCACGCCTGTGATCCCGATGCGGCGCGAATTGCCTGAATATGGGAGACATTTCTCTATCACTTCCTGGGCTATGACCTGATGATGGTCGGCGGTGCTCTCAACGAGTGTCACTGCCTGGCCGAGCACGCTGACGTTCCCTTTCAGGATACCTTCCACATATTCCGACACCGTAAGCTGCGGACGGCGACGGCGTGTGCGATACGGGTTGGTCACCGGCTGCGAACTCACGCCTGCGTTCACCTGCAGCCCTTTGTATTCCTTGTCATTTTCAGGATGCTCCATAATTTCTTTAGATATTGTATTCGGACGCACCATGATGCGTCCCTACGCATTAAACACTGTTTAAAATACTAAGGTGTAAAGATAGCCAAAAATCCCGAAATTCCCGTATCTCTTTTAATTTTTTATGGAGTGTATGGGAACGGCGAGTGTGCGGACGGGGTGAAGGGGATCGTTTGTCATGACCTCGATTTCTACGCGGGCAGCCTCGGGGATAACATCACCCTGCGTGGCCTGAATGAGCTGGCGGAGGTTGACCGAGGCATCCACCTGCCCCGATTTCTCCGGCTTTATCACCGACGGTCGGCGCGTCACGCGCACCGCATCCGACTTGGAGTAGATGCGCAGAATCTGCAGGGGTGACTTACCTTCGTTGCGGATGGTGAATTTAAACGGGATGGGTTTGGCAGCAAACGAGAATTTCGATGCGTCGATCTCCACCGGTTCTACCTCGCAGCGCGGGCCGTTGTTGATCTCCTCAGGACTCATCTTGGAGAAATCGGGCGTGACGTTGGAATAGAATTCGAGGGTGGCCGATGGTGAATCCGCTTTCTGATCCGCATAGACCGTGACCGGGATGGTTACGGGACCTAACTCTTTGAGATCGCGAGAGTTAAAGTATAGACTTAGAGTCATGAGATCCCCGGGGCCGAGATCCTCGCTTGTGGCTGTTACGCTCAAAGCCGGATTGTCGCATACCCAGTGCGGTCGGATCGTGTCGGTGGTCTGATTGTAGGCGTTGACGAAAAAATGTCGTGTCGAGCCGTAATTCACATCGCCGGTTCCGAGGATGGTTTCTGAAAGACGCATCGGCCCGACCTCCACGGGATAGAGCGACGAGAGCGATTCGGGGGTGCCGAGCACATTACCCTTGATAGTGATTTTATATGTGTCGAAGTCGCCGATATAGACCCGGATTGATTTCTCGAATCGGCCGGGACGCCCGAGCGGGTTGTAAGTGAAAGAGAATGTGGCCGTATCGCCGGGGGCGATCGGATCCTGATTGTAGGCCACGCCTGTGCATCCGCAACTCGGGCGCGCACCGGTGATGACCACTTCCTCCGGTCCGGTGTTCACTAACCGCACACTTCCGGTCTGCGGTCCGGCAATCTCCTTCATCAGTCCGAAATCATACTCCTTCTCGAGCCAAACCACGTCGGCGCTTGCACTGAGTGCGGAAACTGCAGAGAGGAGGATGGTAAAACCAAAGGTTTTCATTGATTAAATAATTTTAATTTCGGGCTTGCGCCCTCAACACAGTCTTATTTTAAAGCTATTTTTTGCCGTTGGGGTTAACGATACCGGTGATTTTAAGCACCTTCATTTTCTTGGATCCGTTGCTCTTCACTTTAATATTCTTGGAGAAGGAGCCATTATAACCCGCAGGGATGAAATTGACCTTGATTTTTCCTTTCTTGCCCGGGGCAATCGGGTTTTTGGGATATTCCGGGCGTGTACAACCACAGTCGGCAGTGACGCTGACGAGCACAAGAGGCGAGTTGCCTTGATTCACGAATTCGAACTCATGGCTCACAACGCCCTTATCAGTGTTGAGGATGCCGAAATCGTGAGACTCTTCGACGAACGAGATGAGGGCGTTGCCGTCATCGCTCTTATTTTTCTTCTTGGCTTCCGCCGGCATAATCACCATCACGGCCAGCATCAGCAATGCAATAATCTTTTTCATATTTTTTTGTTTTCAGTTTTCAGTGATAAGAAATAAGAGATAAGTGATAAGAATAGTTTTCCACTTTATACTTCATACTTTATCCTTTATACTTTTGCGAAGCAATCATTTCGCTATTTTTAACCTCAAAGCGGGGGGTAAAGTTCGATAATACAGATTCCATTCCTCATTGCGGAGACTGTCGTCGCGTTGAAGCTGGATTGCGCGAAGCTTAACGGCATGGCTTCGTCGGCGCAAATTCGGATCATCTGATTTATCTAACGAATCAGCGAGCGCGAAAAGTATTGCGGGCATCTCCTCCGCCGATCGGAAGAGGTTATTTTTCAGACGCACGGGTCGATATGAGCGAGGATGCGATCCCAGTAGCGAATCTGCGGCTACGGCAAGCCTCAAGGCTGTCTTGGTCTTTCCCTTCTCAAGCATCTCTCTTGCGGCGGAGAGCAATCCGGCGCGATGCATACATATCTGAGTCAGCGGCGCATCGTCGAGATAGAGAGCTTCGCTTCCGGGATTTGGAGCACGGAAGGAATCGAGCAGGATATCGTAATCTCTCTCAAGCCGGTCGGCACTTTTCTTCGAGAAGCGCCATGTAAAAAGATCTCTGTTAAGCAGCGTGTCAAGCCCTAAATGATGACGTGCCGGGAGACTGTGATGCCAATAGACAGGACGCGGAGAGGGGGAGGCGGCGTTGGTGGATATGATGTCGAACATCAGAAGTTTGCGGAAATCCACCCTTTTGCCTCCGGGCGTTTTAACGAGATTTTCTATCGGGAAAATTATAGTGTCGCCTCCGACGGTGGGGAGTGTCACATATTTATAAGTGATTACCGGCTCCTCACTGTCACCCAGAGAGCGGAGCATCATAGCCGGAGACACGGGTGTTTCCGTCAGAGTGTCTGCCAGTTTCGGGAAGCTGAGCGCGCCGTAGATAAGTTCGCCGCGACGCAGGGTGAGGTCAACACCTTTGGAGCCGTCCCAGTCTTTCATAATCGAACCGACATATTGCGGCATGGAAAGATAAGCGAGGTTGATTACCCTCACATCTTTGCGCACTCCCTCCACCTCCTGAGCATACCATAGCGGGAACGTCGAGTTGTCGCCGTCGACGAAGATGATGGCATCAGGCTCCAATGAATTGAGGACGTTGCGGGCTATGTGTGAAGCTACATATCGGTTGCTGCGGTCATGGTCGTCGAAATTCTCGATACCCATCCAGGCAGCTGTGAAGAGAGGAAGGATAGCTGCGACAGGTGCGAATTTGCCTGAGGAGCGCATCAATGCGAACGCACCGAGTCCGATCCAGAGCGCAAATGCCCAGTAAGACCCGAGGAAAGAGTAATCCCGTTCGCGCGGTTCGCCCGGCGACTGGTTGAGATAGACCACAATAGCGAGACCGGTCATCACGAAGAGCATGAAATTTGCCAGACAGACCTTGCGTCCGCGTTTACCCATGAAGAGGGAGCTGACGAGTCCGGCTAAGCCGAAAAGAAAGGGGAGGAGAAAATAACGGTTGCGCCCCTTGTTGTCGCTCCCGAGTGCGCGGGGAAGGGCATGCTCGGCTCCGAGCATGGCGTTGTCGATGGAGATGAAGCCGGTGATGAAATTGCCGTGTTCCACTTCACCGGTGGAATGCACATCGTTCTGCCGTCCGGAGAAGTTCCATAGCAGATAGCGGAAATACATATATCCGATCTGGTAAGTGAAGAGCATCCGCATCGACTGCGCGTAAGTCGGTCGGCGAGATTTTCGCGTGGCTCTTTTCCCATCGTCCTTGAGATAGTTTACGAAATTGCCTGTGGAATCCACGGCTTCGCTTACCGTGACCTCGGTCATGTTGTCGTAGGTCATTCCGGTCCAGTCGGCGAAAGAAACAAGGTCTGCGGGGTCGCGGCTGGTGATTCGCGGCAACCACATATTCAGTTCCGGGGTGAGCACCGGGTGAACGATATGACTTCTGATGATATAGGCATCATCCGAGTGGCTCATAGCCGCGGTGTTGATGGCTGAGTCTTCGGCAGTGAGCATGCCGTAAGGGTCTCTGACCCGTGCGCCATTTTCCTTGCGGCTGATCACCGGATGCTCTTTTTCCAGAAGCACACGGCTGTAGATAGGCTTGCCCGTGGCCGGATCAAATTCCTCGCGGGCGATCGGTTTGCTCAGCGGAGTGTGGCCGTAAAGCAACGGCGCACCGCCGTATTGCTCGCGTCCCTGATAAGATGCAAACGAAAACGGGTCGCCGGGGAGCGTGGAGTTGGCCGGAGATGGCACGGAGCCCCGCACGGGGATAAGAGCGTAGGAGGCGTAGCCGGTGAGAAGCAGAGCCAGCATCCACATACATATATTGAGACGGCGTGCCGAGAAGTGATAGCCGCGCACGAGCAGAATCGACACGATGGCGCTGACGGCGCCCCCGACGGCTATGTGGCGTGAGAAGATAAACATTCCCGACAGGAACACTGCAGGGAAGACACACGCTGAGAGCACACCGGGATTAGATGACCGCGCCGTGCCGATGATTCCGATAAGCAGTGCCGCGCCGAGGAGGAGGAGATATAGCACCACTCCGCTCAAGAATGGCAGATGAAGCGTGTTGACGCAGAAGAGTTCGAGTTCGGAGGCGATCGTGATGGTAGAGGGCATGATGCCGGTGAGGATGCACCCCACGACGGCCAGCGACAGCAGAAAAATCAGCCCGACTTTCCACCATACGCGCACCTTGCGCTTGATGCTCCAGATGATGGCCAGGGCGGGGATGCAGAGGAGGTTAAGCTGATGAATCCCTAACGATAAGCCGAATAGATAGGCCAGCAGCACGAGATAACGCACCGACATGACGTAATCGGAGGAGAACGCCCATTTCACCATCACATAGACGCACAATGCGGTCATGAAGATGGAGAAAGCGTAGACCTCGGCCTCGATGGCTGAATACCACACGGAGTCGCACCAGCCGAAGCACAATGCGCCGGTGAGCGCCGCCACAGCGCGGATTAGCACGGGATATCGGCATTTCGGCAATCCGCCAATAATCCACCCTACGGCGGCAAAGAGTATTTTGGCGAGGAAGAAGCCTGCGAATGCGGTGAAGAATCCGCTTGAGAGGTTGACGAGCCGGGCGGCATATTGCCCCGAGGGTGCAAGCATGGTTATGACGCGCTCCACAAGCATCCACGTCGGATTGCCGGGAGGATGCCCGACTTCGAGCCGCCATGCCGCCGACACATATTCCGGGCAATCCCAGTAAGACACGGTCGGTGCGCACGTCAGCCAATACGAAAGCAGCAGGAGGCCGAAGACCCCCCACGACACGCATCTGTCAACCGTTTTTACCTTATCCACGCTTAGTTAGGAATTAGGAGTTAGGATTTAGGAATTATGGACACACATCACTCACCTCTGACAAACCGGCTTCGCTCCCCTCGTCTTCATTGTTTGTCTCCGGGTGGTTTGATGCGGTCGCGGCATGCCGCGACCCTACATCTCGCCGCTATAAATTAGCGCTCGGCGCGCATCGGATTGGTGAGGAAGTCCTGATAGGAGAGAGCGATCCCTTCGCGCAGCCCCGTGGTGTAGGTCCATCCTAAAGCCGTAGCCTTCGACACGTCGAGGAGTTTGCGCGGCGTGCCGTTTGGCTTGGTGGTATCCCACTCGATACGCCCCTCGTAGCCGATCACTTCAGCCACAATCTCGGTCAACCCTTTGATGGAGATTTCCTTGCCGGTGCCGGCGTTTACGGTCTCGTTGCCCGAATAGTTGTTCATAAGGAACACGCAGAGGTTAGCGAGATCATCGACATAAAGGAATTCGCGCAAGGGTGAACCGTCGCCCCAGCAGACCACAACCTCAGCACCGCTTTCCTTTGCTTCATGGAAACGGCGGATAAGCGCCGGAAGCACATGCGAATGAGTGGGGTGATAGTTGTCGTTCGGTCCGTAGAGGTTTGTCGGCATCACGGAGATATAGTCCGTGCCGTACTGGCGGTTGAGATATTCGCAATATTTCAGGCCCGATATCTTGGCGAGGGCATAAGCCTCGTTGGTCTTCTCCAGCGATGAGGTGAGCAGACATGATTCGGGCATAGGCTGCGGAGCCATGCGCGGATAGATGCACGACGACCCGAGAAACTCCAGTTTCTTGCAGCCGTTGCGCCATGCCGCATTGATGACGTTCATCTCCAGCATCATATTCTGATAAAGGAAATCGGCCGGAGCCTTATCGTTGGCCTCGATGCCTCCCACCTTGGCGGCTGCGAGGAAAACATAATCGGGTTTTTCCTCAGCAAAAAACTCGTTGACGGCACGCTGATCGGTAAGGTCAAGTTCGGCGTGAGTGCGCGTGATGATATTCTCGTAACCCTGCTTCTTCAGCTCCCTGACGATAGCCGAGCCCACCATCCCCCTGTGACCGGCAACATATATCTTATCAAATTTTTCCAATTCTTTTTAATTTTATAGCCTTAATAGCTTAGATAGCTCTTATAGCCTGATTAGTGCGGACGCACCATGGTGCGTCCCTACAATTATCTAATACCTAATACCTAAAACCTAAGGCCTAAAAAGTTATTTTACGATTCCTTTCTCAAGATATTCGGCGAGGTTGGTGCGAACATGATCAGAAGCTCGCTCCACAGCCACTTTCTGCATATCAGAGTCCACCATGCGGTTTACGAGTTCTTCAAACGAAGTCTTACCCGGATCCCAACCGAGCAATGCTTTCGCCTTCGTCGGGTCGCCCCAGAGGTTGACCACATCGGTCGGACGGTAGAAATCGGGTGAAACCTCTACGATCACTTTGCCGGTCTTCTCGTCGATACCTTTCTCGTCGGCTCCCTCTCCCTCCCAGCGGAGGTTGATGCCAGCGCGGGCGAACGCCAGGGTGGCGAACTCACGTACGGAGTGCTGACGACCGGTGGCGATGACGAAATCTTCCGGTTTCTCCTGCTGCAGCATTAGCCACATACATTCCACATAATCAGGTGCATATCCCCAATCGCGCAGCGAAGAGAGATTGCCGAGATACACTTTCTCCTGCTTACCCTGGGCGATGCGGGCGGCGGCGAGGGTGATCTTGCGGGTCACGAATGTCTCACCACGGCGCTCCGACTCATGATTGAAGAGGATTCCTGAGCAGCAATACATATTATATGCCTCGCGATATTCCTTCACAATCCAGTAGCCGTAAAGTTTAGCCACGGCATAAGGGCTGTAAGGATGGAAAGGTGTGTTCTCATTCTGCGGCACTTCCTCCACCTTGCCGTAAAGCTCAGACGTAGAAGCCTGATAGATGCGGCATTTGTCGGCGAGTCCGGCCTGGCGCACGGCCTCAAGGATGCGGAGCACGCCGGTGGCATCGGTGTTGGCGGTATATTCCGGAACATCGAACGATACCTGCACATGGCTCTGGGCGGCAAGGTTATAGATCTCATCCGGTTTCACATTCATCACCACCTTCATCAGGCTCAGAGAGTCGGCCATATCGGCATAATGGAGATGGAAATTGGGGTGCCCTTCGAGATGAGCTATTCTTTCGCGGTAATCCGTAGAAGACCGTCGGATGGTGCCGTGCACGTCGTAACCTTTAGAAATGAGGAATTCGGCGAGATATGAGCCATCCTGACCGGTGACTCCTGTGATCAGGGCTGTTTTCATTTGATATATATGTTGTTAAGTTTATTAATAAACGTTTTCCACGAGAGGTTTTGCGAGAATTCCTTAAAGGCGGCATACCCCATCGAGAGTCTGAGTTCGCGGTTACGCGCCAGCTGTCGCATGGCGTCGGCGAGCGACCGTGCGTTGCCGGGCTCCACGAGCAGGGCCGTGGTGCCCTCGGCCAGATATTCGGTCTGTGCTCCGTGAAGCGTGCAGACCTGCGGGCGCATAGCGGCCATCAGCCGCAGGCTTTCGAGGCTGAACGCTTCGCGCTCGGTCGAGGGTATGACCCCGAAATGCGCCTCCGTGCATGTTTCCAGCGACGGCTTGGCTTTAAGATTCCAGTCGATGGCCTCCATCACATCGCGCATCATGGCGCGGCGGCGGAGGATGTCGAGGTAATCCGGATTTCCCATACCCGAGATGCGGAGGCGTATCTTCTCCTTTTTAAGGAGAGCCATGGCATCGATCAGTGTCTCCAGCCCTTTCCCTTTTACCAGAGCTCCCTGATAGAGAGCGATGACGGGGCCGTTGACAGGCTCCGCGACGGGGGGAAGATCGGGAAGGTTGAGACTATTATGTAATATGTGTATCTTTTGCGGGTCTAACCCCATCTTTACCTCACGATGGCCGATAAAACCGTCGTATGCCATCTGCGAGACGAAGATGTGCGCGTCTACCATCTTGTAAAGTTTGCGGAATATCCATGAGTCGCGCCCTCGGCGCACAGTGTGACGTGTGCTGACCGTGCGCACATCGGCGCGCTTGGCGAGCTTCTTGGCTATCAAGGCAGTAAACGCATCGCGATAGCGATGCGTATGGATCACGACCGGACGGCCGACCGGGAGATTCCGCAGCAGCCGGGCCAAAGTCATGGCTGTGGCCGCATCGTAGAAACCTCGCACCGGGGCCTGCTGGAGTGTGATGCCGGCTTCAGAAAACGGAGCGTCGACACCTACGGCATTGCGCGTCAAGGCCGTGACGTTCCATCCGGCTTCACGGTAATGACGGCAGATGTCGAGGGCGTAACTCTGCACTCCGCCCCATTTGTTGGAGGGTACAATATGGATCAGGCTTCCCTTTTCTTCCATCAATTGGCAGCGGAAAGCATCACGTTGATATCCACGCTCGGCATTCCGAGATAGCTTCCGATAAGTTTGTCGACCAGTTTACCTTCATAAGTCACAAGACCTTGCTGCACACCGGGAGTGGTTGCGACCATGCCGTAGAAGCCGTTTTTCATCTGCATCTCATCGAAGAAATTGACGAGCGCGTTGGAGATGGCCATCGCCACGGTGCGGGGCACGCAGACCGAAGGCTGATTCTCCACCATGTCGAGCAGATAGACGTTGCTCTTGAGGGTGGCCTTCACGTTGGCCGGGAATTCAAACGGGCGTGTGGTCGTGCCGAGGATGATCACATCGGCGGTCTTGGCGCGGTTGAAGAGCACGCGGGGATGAATCGCGATCGTATCGATGCTTTGGCCCACCACCTCTTTGGCCACCTGCAGGGTCGAGATGTCGTTGTCCATCAGCGTCACGCGCGCTCCGGCCGCTGCTCCGGCCTTGGCTGCGGCAATCATATCGTTGCCCATGCCGATAATCAGAATCTCGCAGGGATTGATGCCGGCGACACCGGCCAGCAGCACTCCTTTGCCTCCTCCGAGAAACGACAGCGCTTCTTCGGCATACATGATGGCGGCGCGCCCGTTGATCTCATCGATGATATTGGAAAACACCGGCTCATCGTTATGGCTCTGCATATTGTCGAGACATCCGACGGCGATCTTATGCTCCATGAGAGCCTTGATCGTAGACTTATCGAAAAAGTCGTGACCCATCATGCAGAGGAGCACTGCCCCTTTCTGCATCTTCTTTATGTCTTTAGGCTTGAGGGGCGTATAGCAGAGCACCACCTGAGCTTTCAGTGCTTCTTCGCGGCTTACGATTTTCACACCGTATTCCGCATATTTTTCGTCGCTGAAACTGATGTCGCTTCCGGCGCCGCTCTCCATCACCATGCGGTAGCCACCCGATGTGAGCATTCCGCAAGCCTCCGGGGTGAGCAGCATACGCGTCTCATAACCGTCGGCGTAATTAGCCAGAAGACCAAGCTCGATGCCCCCGGCGTTCTTCTCCAGAACCTCCACCATCTCCTGCGGCTGGAGATCATTCTCTTCTATAGATGAATAACTCATAAGCTAATGTTAAAAGATAATTCACGCTAAATTAACACATAAAATCATATCCGCAAAATCAAAATCCATATTTCCTCCCCCTTTTCTCTCTTTTTGCGGTTTTTAAGCGCATCAGGAATGATTTTGTTACCCGTGAAAATATAGAATTTTAATCACATTTAATTATCAGTTTGAAAGGTTGAGGTGCAAAATGATTTCGTTTCAAAAGTTAAAATTTTCTCGTTTTAACTAAAATTAACATATAAATAGGTGCCTGAATATTGAGATTTAAAAAAAATAACATATTTTTGCATCACAATTACATAGATATGAATCGATAACTGCTTAAGAATGCAATTGCATCAATAAAAAAGTTGTGAAACTATAGAGGTATTGCATATTGAAAGGCATTGTTTTCGAGAGAAAAGAGTGTCTGAACGAGCGGATCCGGAGACATAACAGCAACCCGGTAATCCGCGGTGATTAAAAAATTTTGGTTATAAGGAGGATGACGCTTTTGAGAAAAAGTGTCATTTTTTTATCCCTGCTCATTTTCTGCTGTCGCGTTGCTTTATGCTGAATTTCGGCCTGAACAGGGGGTGAATACGCAAATTTGCAAATTTATGACGAAAATCTCGCTCCGAAGATGAGTTTGAATCCTTAAATTTGTATCATTAATTTCCATCATTGATAAGCATAAGTTATGAAACGAAAATTGTTTGCACTTGCATTGGCAGGGGTGACGCTTGCCGGATATGCCGGTAAATATACCGAGTATGTGAATCCCTTCATAGGCACCGGGGCCATCAACGGCGGCCTGTCGGGTAATAACTATCCGGGAGCCACCGTGCCTTTCGGAATGATTCAGCTCAGCCCCGACACGCACAATGCCCCCGACTGGTTTAATGCTTCGGGTTATAACTACAACGATTCCACCATCTATGGTTTCTCGCATACGCGCCTCAGCGGCACGGGTGCCTGCGATCTGATAGATATTCTGTTTTTTCCGTCGGTGAGCGATGACGCATCGTCGCGCTTCTCGCACGACAGGGAGAGCGCGCGGCCCGGTTATTATTCCGTGAAGCTGGATAACGGTGATATTTTTGCCGAACTTACAAGCGGACGACGCGCCGCCATGCACCGCTACACATATCCGCACGGCAAGACCGCGCGACTCTTGGTTGATATGGATCATTCGGCGCAGAAGGGGAGCTGGGACCGTAAGATAATCAATTCTCAGATCCGCATCGTGAATGATTCCACCATCGAGGGTTATCGCGTGATCACCGGCTGGGCGAAGATGCGCCGTATATATTTTGTGGCCGAGTTCAATCACCCGATCGCGAAGGCTGATCTTTATGACGGCAATTCAACTCATAAAGGAACCACCACCATCAATGGCCGCGAACTGAAAGCATGGCTCGATTTCGGAAATCTCAACACCCCGTTGGTGGCGAAAGTGGGTATATCCGGCGTATCTTATGAGAATGCGCGCGAGAATCTGGCAAGCGAGGCCAAGGGATTTGATTTCGATGCCATGGCAGCTTCGGCCGATGCTGCCTGGGACAAGGAGTTAGGGAAAATCGAAGTTGAAGGGGGCACACCCGATGAGCGCGAAATCTTCTACACCGCTCTCTACCACACCATGATTCAGCCCAACCTCTTCAGCGATGCGAACGGCGAATATGTCGGGGCGGATTATGCCGTCAAGCGTCTTCCGGCCGGCGAGGAGCAATACACCACCTTCTCCCTCTGGGACACATATCGCGCCGCTCACCCGCTGTATACGATTCTAAACGAAGAGATTACGGCCGATTTCGTCAACTCCATGCTGCGCCATTATGACGACTACGGATATCTCCCGATCTGGCATCTCTGGGGGCAGGATAATTACTGCATGATCGGTAATCACGCCATCCCGGTGGTGGTTGATGCCGTGCTCAAAGGGGTGAAGGGTATCGACCCGCAGAAGGCTCTGGAGGCAGTCGTGGGTTCGTCAACGAATCCTCATCCAGGTTCGCCGTTCGATATCTATGAGGAATTGGGATATATGCCCGAAGACAAGCAGTCACAGTCTGTGTCGATCACGATGGAAGACTCTTTCGACGACTGGTGCGTGGCCCGTCTGGCTGAAAAATTAGGTGAAAAGGAGATAGCCGCGAAATTCGATAAGCGTGCCGGCAATTATGCCAATCTATTCAATCCCGAGACCGGCTTCTTCCAGGGTCGCAATTCCGACGGCTCATGGCTTGAGCCTTTCGATCCTGTAAAGCACGGTGCCAACGGCGGCTATCCATACACGGAGGGCAACGCATGGCATTATTTCTGGTATGTGCCTCAAAACACTCAGGCGCTTGTGGAATATTGCGGCGGCAAAAAAGGGATGGAGAAGAAACTCGACACTTTCTTCACTCTTGAGCAGACTTCGGGCAGCAAGAATGACAATATCTCGGGCGAGATAGGACAGTATGCCCACGGCAACGAACCTTCGCATCATGTGGCATACCTTTATAACGACTGCGGCGCCCCCGCGAAGGCTCAGGATATGATTCACCGCATCAAGCAGGAGATGTACACCACCGATCATTCCGGATATGCCGGCAATGACGATTGCGGCGAAATGTCGTCATGGTATGTCTTCTCCGCCCTCGGTTTCTATCCCGTGAACCCGACCTCGGGGGAATATTACATCGGCACTCCGACCTTCTCCCGCTGCATCATCCATCTCCCCAACGGCAACGACTTCACAATCGAGGCTGACAAGGGGAAGAAAAAGGATGCTCACCGCGTGAAATCCGTTGAACTCACCAAAACCGCCGATGGTAAAAAATCGGGCGCATCCGACAGCAAAAAGATTACCGACTGGCGTCTCAATCATTCCGATCTCATGAACGGCGGTAAGCTCCGCTTCCGTCTCAACTAAAACAGACAATCCGCAATCTGCCGTATGACGGCGGGTTGCGGATAAATCTTCATAGCAAGTGGCAAAAATCAGGGCCGACTCCCGCAAAGGAATCGGCCCTGACTTTTGTTGCCCTCTTCGGAAAGCTTCGGGTAATTATGATATTACGGCGGTTATCAGATGTTTTCGTCGGTGTGATTCTCGCGCGATGATTTCTGACACTGCATCTCGAAGGCCTTAGGAGTCATGCCGAACTGCTTGAGGAAGAGCTTTGAGAAATAGCTCGGCGAGTTGATGCCGACCATATAGCAGATGTCGCCGATGCGATATTTACCCTCTTTTATAAGTTCGGCCGACTTTTTCAGCTTCACGAGGCGTATCAGCTCTACCGGCGAAAGGTTGAAAAGCACCTTGATCTTGCGGAGCAGGCTCGAACGGCTCATGCACAGCACATCAGACATGGTCTCGACGTTGAAGTTGTCATCGGCGATGTGATCCTGAATGGTCTGCACCACCTTGCTCATAAACTCCTCATCGGCTTTCGACAGCTGCATATTATCAACCGTAAAGAAAGGCTTTTTAAGCAGCGACCGGCGTTCATGCTTTCTGTTTTCAAGCAGTGAGAGCACCTGCTGACGGAAATATTTGATTGAGAAAGGTTTCTCAATGTATGCCTCTCCGCCGCACTGCAAGGCGGTCACCTTGCTGTCAAGGTCATTCTTGGCCGTGAGGAAGACAATAGGAATATGACTGAGCTCGACATTGGCTTTCACCTGCTGACAGAATTCATAGCCATCCATTTCAGGCATCATGATGTCGGTGATGATGATGTCGTAGCGGTTGGTTTCCAGTAATTTGAGTGCTCGCTTGCCATTTTCAGCCGTTTCGACCACGAAATATCGGCTCAGCTGCTCGTTGAGGAAAGAGCGCATCTCGGTGTTATCTTCCACAAGCAGCAGCGAATAGCCCGATGTTGAGGTCGAAATTTGCGGTTCCTCCTCCATGACATATCCTGTCATCACCGGGTCGGCATTGGCAATCGGGGTCTCCACACCATCCTGCTGCAGCGGGAGGGTGAGCACGAAAGTGTTGTCGGGGTCATCGTTGATTTCAAGATCGAGCGAGCCGTTGTGCATGCTTGCGAGCACCTGCGACAGGGGGAGACCGATGCCGACACCCCCCAATTCCGAATCCACCTGAATCTGATAGAAGGGTTTGAAGATGCTGTAGACATCCGGCCCGGTGATCTTCTCGCCGTCGGAACGCACCTTGAAGATAAGGTTTTTGCCGTCGGTCTGAAGATTCGCATCTATATTCTTATCGCCATATTTCATGGCATTGTTGAGAAGGTTGCTGATAATTTTGGTCACAGCCTCCTTGTCGACCGTGGCGTAAACCGTATTTTCCGGCAGGTTTACAGAAAGTTGCTTGCCGTGCAGGGTGATTGAATCCTGGAAACGCGCCACAATGTCGTTGATGAGAGCCGTAACATTGATATATTCAAAATTAAGCTTATCTCTTGAGTTGCCGATCTTATGGAAATCCAGCAGTTGCCCCACGAGTTCGAGAAGACGCGTGATATTCTTTCGCATCATCACGAGATAACGCTCCACCCGGGCATCATTGACCCCGATCTCCTCGATCGCTTCCAGCGGCGTTTCGATAAGGGTGAGAGGAGTCTTGATTTCGTGTGCGATCTCTGAGAAGAACTTCACCTTATTCTCATATACCTCTTTGTCGGCGCGCATCTTGAACATATATTCGCGCTCGCGGTTTTCGCGTTCGAGTCTGCGCTTGCGCACGAACCAGACGGCGAAGACCACCGCTCCGATCACCGCTATATAGAATATCCACGCCCATACGCTCTTATACCACGGATGGGGCACATGTATCTTCAGAGACTTTATGCTTTCGCCCCCCTCGCCGTTTACTTTCACATCCAAGGTGTAATTACCCGGCCCCAAAGAAGCGAAAGAGATATTCTGGTCGGCCGGCATGGTGATCCATTCATCTGACACGGGCAGAAGACGGTAACAGTAATACATATTGCCGTTATTGCCGTAATACGGTGAGGCCACGGATATCGTTATGTGGGTTGCATCGTAGGGGATGTCGATCTTATCGCTCAGCATCAGCGACTCTTTAAGCGGCGATCCGGGCATGCCGGGCATGAGTTCGGTATTTCCGAATTTCAGAGAAGTGAAATAGACCGGCGCGAGGGTCTCGGTTGTGTCAAGATCCGGATTAAACGCTATAAGACCGTTGATGGAGCCGAAATAGAACATACCGTCGTTTCCGGCCACAGCTGAATGATAATTGAACTGATTGCCCGACAGCCCGTCGGCAGTGGTGAAGACCTTTATCGAAGATGTCTGCGGGTTATACTTCACCAGCCCGCGGTTTGTGCCGAACCATAGGAATCCGTGGGAATCCTCAAGAATATCATACACCACATTGTCGGGCAGGCCATCCTCCTTGTCGATGGTGATAAAGTTGTCGCCTTTCGGATTATATCGGCTCAGGCCCCCTCGGTCGGTAGAGATCCAGATGTTATGGCGGCTATCCTCCATGATGGCGCTGACGGAGTTGGAGCGAAGGCCGTTGGAGCGTTTCTCGTCATAGGGATAATGGGTAAATTTCTTATGTTTAGGTGTATATGTCCAGACGCCGTCGCCCATGCCGGCAATCCATATCTTGCCGTCGGAAGCCTGAAAAAGGTCGAACACCCAGACCGATCCGAGTTCTTTTACTTTTGTGAACGTGGCGTCGCCCGGTGCCTTGCGGTATAATCCCCAGTCCGCCCCGACCCATGTGGTGCCGTCTTTGGCAATCAGCACGGAATAGGCACTTGAATTCGGACCGAGAAGATCGGAACATAAAATCTCGCTTTTGCTTCCTCCGGCGCTGATTACTTCAAGGCCTTCGCGCGATAATCCGGAATAAATGTTGTTGCCGAAAGACCGGATGACAAGAGAGGTGGATTTCGGCGAGCTTTTAAGCGACGGATGAGTCACAAATCCGGTGGCGGGATCGAAAATATTAACACCGCCGTCTTCCGTACCGATATAGATTTTTGAGTCCTGACCCTGAGCCATACCCCGGATACGGTTACTGCTCAGAAGATTCGGGGAACTTCCCGACAGGAAGCGTTCAAACACGAATCCCTCCCTCTGGTAGAAGGTGACGCCGCCGAACATCGTGCCCAGCCAGATATTACTGTCCTTATCGCGATACATCGAATAGATAAGGTTGTCTGTGAGACCATTGACATTGGGAGAGTTTACGGTCAGATAATTTTCCGTCTTCTCCCCGTCATTGATGATATAGATGCCATTGTGCGTTCCCACCCAGATCTCATCCTCGTTCGTGAGCAGGGCGCGGAGAAAGACATTGCCTGATTGGGAGAAAGCGATCCGGCGAATCTCCATGGTGCGCGGATTCATGCGGTAAAGTTCACCGTCCTGAGTGGCCAGAAGAAGTTTGCCGTGACCTAATTCGCATATATTCTGCACCGATTTATCCTGCAGATGCTCGAATACGGGATCTTTTTTGCCTAAAGGTTTGAACTGATGACGCGCGTTGTCATAACGGAAAACACCCTTTTTGGTCGTGCCGACATATACTTCACCTTCGGCGGTAGTGGCGACAGAAGCGGGTGTCTGCCCCTTATTGCTTTTATTGCCGGTGACGTTGAAATATTCTACTGTTCCCTGATTGAAACGGAACAGCCCCTGATTAGGGATAAGCACCCAGATATTGCCGTCCTTGTCGCCGCAGATCTCCTGCACCCAGTCGTCGGCTCCGATACCCTCGGCAGTGCGTGTATCGATATAAGAGAAAGTCTCTGTCCGGGGGCAAAATTTATAGACACCCCTGTCGGTGCCGACCCATAGATTCTGCTCCGCATCCTCATAGAGCGCACCGATATTGTTGTTTCCGCGGCATTGCTTCGTGTCGTAACAGTTGTAATGGCGGATGGTGCGGCCGTCGTAACGGTCAAGGCCGTTTTTTGTGCCGAACCACATGAAATCATAGGAATCGCGCAATATCGTCTTCACGCAGTTGGACGACAACCCTTCGTTGTTACCGATAGCCGTAAAAGAATATACGCGAGCGGCAATGCCGTTCAACGACATTGCCAGCAACGCGATTATATAGAGAATTTTCCTCATGTCAGGGTCAGTTTCAAAATTTTAGCAGACGAAGTTATAAAAACTTTCAATATAATCAGAGAATAACCTTCAGATTTTCAACATACCCGTCGGAATAGACAATATTCAGTATGCCGACTCTCCCTTTAGCTCCGGTTTTGAGCACTGCGCTGCAGGCTCCGGGAGTAGAGGAGGCGAGTTTTACGCCGGCCGCGTCATAGAGGTCAGCCTTGGCGATATTGCGTGAAGATGACACGTTGACGGCTCCGTCGGCCACAGTCACCTCAGCATAAGTCTTACCCTCGGCCGGGATTGATTCCACACCGCTTTCCCCTCTAAGGTCGATGCGGTAGATGCGGGCGTCGGATTTGGGCACCTTGATGTCGAAGCCCTCGGGAGAGAATGCGACTTCCTCACCTGTCCAGAGCTCCTTGATGCCGTGGATTTCCTCTCCGTCGATTCCCAGTCGGTTCCATGTCAGATTTGTGTTGTAGGCGGTGGCCTTGGAGAAGCTGAACGCGGCTACATAGCAATAGCGGTCATCACGGCGATAGAACAGGCGTTCCGATTGCTGATAGCTTCCGGTCACAAAGTTTGTGGGATCACCACCCTCGACTGGGATGAACGAGCCGGTGTGGGTGCGCACATACTCATTGACATCCTTATTGCTGAGTATCTCCAGAGCACGCTCTTTCGATTCCGGAATCCAACCCACGGGATCGCCTACGGATACGCCCTGTTTCGCAGCCTCATCGGCATTGGTGTGAACGCAACCCTCCGAGAAGTTGTCGCCCCAGATATATGCGCCGGTGGCCATACCGGATGTGGCGCGCGCGCGGTTTTCGCCGATCGATTCGCTCTTATGGTTGTTGCGCCCTACGAGCACGAGCTGGTCGGGATCGTTAACGGTGTAAAGACGATCGGTCCACCATCCGTAAGAAATGGCGTTCATCACATATTCGGTCTCGTCGATTTTGGAGAATCGGTCGCAGCAGGTGCGTCGTCCGTGAGCATAATTGTAGGGGAAGAGGGGAGACATTGCCTCAACGATATATATGCCGTTCTCCCTGGCGATGTCATACATGAGCTTCATGCCGTAGTTGTAGGCCATCACGCCGGTGGTGATTTCAGGATCATACCAGCTGTCGCCCTCGATGATTCCGCAGTTGAGGAAGTCGGCCTTGACATACTTCACGCCCCAGCCGGCCCATTTCTTCATAAATTTCTCGATGTTGAGCTTCACGGCAGGATGGGTCGGATCCACGGCCAGCGCGCCGTTGCAGGGCATCGGATAATTTTCGCCGTTGACCTTGAGGGCGATATGCTTACCGTAGTAGGTAGGGTTCGCGCCGGAACCGGTGCCCTCGATTTTTCCGTCGAGAGCCCAGGGCCAGAGACACATCGGACCGGCATACATGCCGAGAACCATATTCTCGTTATTGAATTTTTTCTTGATCAGTTGCTGGATGTTGTAGTCCGGGATATTGTCGTTGGCGCAGGCATCGAACGACACGGTGAGTGTGCCGTTCGCGTCATGGAAACCGGATTCCGTAAAGTTCTCGCGAATGAAATCCATGCTCTCTCTCACGCCGATTTCGTTCACACGCTCCTGCTGAACGCCGTAGGTGCTCCAGCCGACCGGGTTGCCCCCTTCCCATTCCGCACGCGGAGTCACAGCCACGCAGCAGTCGCCGAATGTGTTGAACCCTTCTCGCCAGTCGTCGAAGAGTCCGACCATATATCGTGCCGATGACACGGTCTGCCCCTTCACCTTGCCGTGAGGGAGAATATCGCGCGTGGTCTCGTTGGTGAAGCCTGACTGAAGCGCGAATTTATAGAGACGGCTGTTGTAACGGCCGTAGATCTGCACGCCGCTCTTCCATTTGTCGTGGTCCACCGATCCGGCTACAAGACCTTTGCGGCTCGTGGCATCGAATGCCGCTCCCACCTCGTGCGACCAGCTGTTGTCCTCCTGCATATTGGAGAAACTGTAATTGTGATAGCGTCCGTGACCGTCGTTGTCGAAGGGCACCCAGATCATGCGCACCGCGCTGTTGGTGTTGAAGGGAGTGGTATATTTCTCCGTCATCGCCAGCGGCACCAGATAGCGCGACTGCAGCACGGTGTTGCCGTCGTTCGATTCCACCGTGTTGTAGCATATGAAGTAATCGTTGGAATAAAAGTTGAAATACTGACGCATCGTGGCTTTGCCGTCGTTATAGACGAGATAGTGCGACACGCCGTCGCCGAAGCAGTCATTGACTTTCTCTGTGCCGAGGCTGGCCGCAATCGTCTTCGAGGAGATCGTGCGGTCCTCGCTTGATCCGAGTTCATTATAGATTACCTCGGAATAAGCATTCTTCAGAAACTCCGTGCCATCGCATTCGATGGTGAATGTTTTCTCATCGCTGTCGTAAGTCACTTTATAGCGCCCTTCGGTGAATGACTGCTGCGCAGCGTTTGCCGACAGGACTGAAAGGAGCCCCATAGCGGGTATTATGAATTTTCTCATGGAATTGTTATTTTATTTCGATTTCAAATAATTTCACATCTTTGGGAGGGATAACGGCTGAGACCTTACCGGCCGGAGCCATACTTTCGCCGCTCCAGAGCTCGGTGATGGATTTCACTCGATCCGGGCTGAGTTTCAGCTCCTCCATGGTGAACCCGGCGGATTTCTCATTCTCGCCATAATTGAATATAGCCACCCACACGGTGTTCTTGTCACGACCCTCGAATATATCAGATGCGCTCTCACCCTCGCCCGGACGAACGGGGCGGAAAGATTTGGTGCGTCGAGCCATATTGTTGATGCGGTCGTTAACGGCGAAGTTGCGAAGGCGCTCTTTGGTTATGGAGTCACCGGTCTCGCTCATGTTGTCGCCAAGGAAATAGACGCCGGTGATGGCGGAAGATGTGAGGCGAGCGCGGTTCTCACCTTCGGTCACATCCTTAAACACGATGTGGTCGGCATCATTGTAGTGGTATAGATGGTCGAGCCACCAACCGTAGGTCAGCGCGTTGAGAGTGTACTCCGTGCTGCCGATATTGCTCCAGGCATCGCAGCCGATACGGCGGCTCTGCGCATAGCTGGCAGGGAAAAGGGGAGCGATCGAAAGATTTATCCAGAGTGTTCCGTCGGCCACACTGTCGATAAACTGCAAACCTTCGCTGAAGGCCTGAGTGCCCGTGGTCACCGCCGGATTGTAATGATGATCCGATTCGTATGCGCCATGGGCCATAAAATCGATTTTCACATATTCGTAACCCCAATTCTTGAACTTTTCGAGATGTGCGGCCACACGCGCTTTGGTGCCCGGATGGGTGGGATCGAGCGCGGGAGCACCGTCGAATACGATCGGCTCCCCTTTCGAGCGCAGGTAAAGGTCTCCCATCTTATATTCAGGGGCCTCCGACACCGTGGCATCCGGATTCTTTCCCCAATCAGTAAACGGGCAGAAATAGATGCCTGCTTTCTGACCGTTGCTGCGGCAATGCTCAGTGAATTTCTTGTGGTCCTCCTCGCGGAAACCGAAATCCCAGAAAGCGTCGAGATTCACTATTGCCGAGCCCTCTGAGTCGGAGAATGAGGGCATCAGGTCGGCTTTTATGAAATCAGCCACTTCGGTGGCGTTTTTATAATTGATTTTGGTCTGGAGATCGCCCCAGCTGTTCCATCCGAATGGTTTCACACCCCCTTTTGTCTGATTCGGGGCAATCTGCGCGCAAAGGTCGGCATATTCTTCCAGACCGTCGCGCCAGTCGTCGGTGAGCGTCACAAAGAAACGTGCGGAAGAAACCTTCTCACCCTTCAGCACACCGTGGCGGCGCACATCGCGTGTCAGCTCCGAGGTTGCTCCCGACACCAGTGTCAGCTCATCGAGGGTGGCCGGCGCGGTCGTTGCGTAGCGCACGGCCGATTTCCATGTGTCGTGATCTATGGAGCCGGCGATGATTCCGGCGCGTGTGGCGACATCAAGCAGAGCGCCTACCTCATAGCTCTCACGTGCCTTGTCGCCTGCGGAGGTCAGTTGGTAACGCACCCAGGCATCGTTGTCGTAGGGCACCGAAAGCTGACGCATATCGGCCCAATCCATTTTCACCGGGGCTGTGGTGTTGACAGGAGTGATGAAATCCACCCCCTCAAGCGCGCGTCTCCCCGCCAGTGTGAGGCCGACCGAGAAGGAATCATCGTCAAGCAGTGTGAACGTGAGTGTGACTTTTGAACCATCGGGAGTCTGACCCTCGAAATTGAAAGCCGGGTGTGCGGCACCCTTGACTCCGCTGACTTTTAATTTACGACAATCGGTCATTGACACAGTGTCTGACTCCAAGCCCCAGTTTGCCACCGACCGGTTGATGACCGTCTCGCCGCGTCGGGCAAGACTCACCGCGCCGGTATGTGTGTCGAAGTCAAGGCTCCAGACTCCGCTCTTCACTGTCTTTCCCTCTGAAGGGAGGCAAAAGAGAGTAAGAGCCGAAAGCAATATGGCGGATTTAAAATTTTTCATGGTTAATCTGAAAATGGTGGTGTTAGTTATATTA
>JAIEAO010000126.1 GCA_029071345.1 Muribaculaceae bacterium
TAACACAATATGCTCAATAATCTAACTTGCAAATTTATGTCACTAAATTTAAATCACTATTAGCAATGTTAAATTTTATAAGAAAACGAAAGAAACCGACGGAATCGCCCCCGGAGGTTATCTTGGAGGAGGAGAGAGAAGAAACCAAAGAATCGGAAGAGGTAAAAAACACCGATGAAATCGATAAAAATTATATAGAAACGAAGGAGGATGAGATTATGAATGAGGAAAAGGAGGAAGAGGTGAAAATCGAAGAGAAAGTAGCAGCCGAAAATGACAATGCTATAAAAGAGGAGGAGAGTGCTGAGGAGAAGTTCGAGGCAATGGCGAAGGCGTTTGCCACGGAGCGAAACATTGCGGAGTCGGATATGGAAGCCGGTATTAAGGTGCTGAAAGATATCCGCGACGGATGGATGTCGGGTGAACTGACTACGGATATGCTTGCGCTCGTGATGCGCGGATTGGAATACGACAAGGCGGTGAAGGAGGCGCGTGAGGCCGGGGAGATTGCCGGGCGTAATACGCAGATTGAGGAGAAATATATGCGCCCGATAGAGTCCGACGGATTGCCACATCTTGCCGGTTCGAATGTGCGAAAGAATTCGACCCGAATCTCCTCGATCTTTGATCTGGCGAGGCATGCTTCGCAAGTATAAAGTAATAAGTAATAAGTAATAAATCGCGGACGCGATATATCGCGTCCCTACTTAATAATTAATCTTTAAAAATAAAAACATGGCAGATTTGACAGCCGGATCTTCCGGCAACACAACCCAGGCCCCGGGCATGGTGGCCACAGTGAGCGGAGCAGCTGAGGTGACTGGTGGACTTACGGGCGGTAACTTCGTGGAGAGCGATATCGATGAGGAGCTTTTCAAGTTCAACTCGGATGATACGCCGTTGATGAACCTGATGCTTCGTGCCAAACGCGTGAAGGTGAACAGCCCCGAGGTGGATCATTACATGATTGACGAGTCGCGCAGCGTGATGACCCTTCCCGAAGCGCTCGCGGAGCAGACAAAGATGCAGGTTACACTCCCTCTCGCGCCACAGGATCAGAACCTTCCGCGTCCTTACACCACACTGCTCGTGAAAGGCGTTGACGGCTACACCCCTGACGGCATGACAAAAACCACAGGTAAGGAGTTGATGCTCTTCGTGGTGGCGATTGACCCTACCACCAACAACCCTGTGGTTCGCGCGGTCAACGGTAAGAAGACCCATAAGGATAACGATTTCTCCTGCATCCCGGCACTCCCTGCCGGTACCAAACTGGTGATTCTTGCCAATTCGCTTTATGAGACGCAGAAGGAGGTGGACCCCGACCTCATCGTGCCTCAGCCCTCGAGGGTTTATCTGCAGAAACGCGGTATGAACCAGGTGGTTTCCGACTATTTCGAGTCGCAACGTAAGCGTATCCCATTCTCAAAAGCCATCATCGCCGAGCAGGCTATCGCCAACTTCAAGGTGCGTGGCAATCGTACGCTCTGGGCCGGTCGCGCCGGTAAGTTCAAGATGAATGTGCCGCGCATGGGTCAGCAGTATGTCTATTGCACCGAGGGTCTGCGCTGGCAGTTCAAACGCGAGCTGATGCACACCGGGCGATGGACCGTGGAGGATGTGATAGCATTAGCCAAAATGTTCTTCACCGGCGAGGATGTTCCCAAGACCGCACTCCTGTTGGCAGGTAAGAACCTTTTGGAGCAGATTCAGTGCATCGACTTCTCCAAACATCCTGAAATCCAGATCACCACCAAGACCAACAGTGTCGGCTGGCTCGTCACCAATTTCCACACCGTCTTTGGTGATATCGAGATCAAGCGCGAACCGACTCTCGACCGTCTCGGCTGGAGCAATTCAGGTGCCCTTATCGGTGAGAATCGCCTTGTGCATTATGTCTATTCGTCGGAGCACAGCTTCAGCGACCGCGTAGAGGGAGAGGAGGCTACGCGCAACGGTATTCTTATCTGGGATGCGTTGGCACTCAAAGGAAGTTGCCATATATGGATCAACGGTGACGGCGACACTCCGACTGACGATGTGTTCTCATTCAGTATGTGGAACAGCGAGGAGGCTCCTGAGATGGCTGAGGATGGCGACTTATTCTATCTCACGGCCGACTGCCCCGGAATGTCGAAATTGGCGCGCAGCGGGCAGATATGGATGGCTGTCGTGACATCCGGATCCGACGGATTGGAGCATCTGAGCTGGAGTCCTTACAGCGGAGAGCTGTAGTTAAAGTATGAAGTATAAAGTATGAAGTATGAAGTATAAAGTATAAAGTATGAAGTATAAAGTATGAAGTATGAAGGGGCACCCGGAGACAAACAGTGTTTCTATTCCTCTCACTTCTCACCTCTCACTTCTCACTTCTCACCTCTCACTTCTCACCTCTCACTTCTCACTTATAACTTATCACTAAAACATGGAAATCAGGATAGAGGAATTTATACTGAAAGTATTAAAAAACATCGATGAAAACGGGGAAATTCAGATCGACAGGATGGAGGCCGGCTACGAGACGGCATCGGTGTCTGACCTGATTTCCGAAGTGATGGGCGATGTGGCGGCAGAGGTGATCCGCAGTGCTGAATGGAAGGAGATCGACGAATGGGAGGAGCTGCCGGGTGAGGTGGATTGGATTGAACCCGGGAGGGGAGAGGTGGCTCTTCCGTCGGATTTCCTGCGGCTGATGGTGTTCCGCATGAGCGACTGGCGACGAAGCGTAACCACAGCCGTGAATCCCGATTCGGAGGTGTATGCACTCCGCTTCAACTCTTCGTTCGGACGCCGCAATATCCGGAAAGCGCCGATGGTGGCGATTTGGGGTGGTGCGGGAGGTGGTCGGCTCGAATTCATCGGGTCTATCGATCCCGGGGCCTTCATCGCGCGGGCCGGATATGTGCCTCAGCCGTTGGCAGATGATGGGGAAGTGCTTAGAATTCCGCGTAGTCTGTTGCAAAGAGTTGTGGAAGCAGTTGCTACAAAAGTGAAATCAATAATTGATTGAATCACCCGGAGAAAAACGCTAACTCTACAATCCTAAAAAGAAGAAGTCCGCTCCAAACGAGCGGACTTCTTAGTTGTGTGGGGCTATGTTTGCAAGCAAACGTGCCTACTTATCACGGAATTACCGGGCTGATATAGTAGGTGTATTTGAAGTCGCGGGGGAAGAGGCGGTAGGGCTTGTGCGGGGTTGCGCCCCAGCTGTTGTCACCTCCGAGACCGCGCTGAGCGAGGTCTATGTTCAGATACACATGCCAACGGTCAGGCCAGATGTCGGAGTCATGAAGGTTGTGCTTCTCCATGCCCGGGTCAAGCATACCGGGGGTGACGTCAAGTGCGCTCACGTTGAGCAGAGCGTTACCTATCACACGAAGTCCATAGCCCTCTTTATCGGTAAGTTCAGCCCAACGGACATCGGTCTTATTACCCGATTCCTGCGGACGGATGTAGTGGAAGTACTGATCGGCTACCTTACCCTCGTGGATACCGACGAATGATGAGTGCTTGCGGTCAGAATAGTTCTCCCACGGGCCACGGCCGTACCAACGGAAATTGTCATATTTCTTTGGCATACGGATTGATGTTCCGAAACGCATCAGCTCGGGAATCTTAGCGTCAGCCTTGGTTATAAGTTCCTCGGTCACGCCAAGAGTGCCGTCGGGATATACGGTGTAGACAGTGCGGAGATCGCAGTTTACGTCGGCCATTTCTCTTACGGAAACTATCTTGACTTCGGAACCCTCCTTAACCATTTCTGCCGATTTCACCGAAGAATTATCGTATGCGAAGCGCCATGCGTTGGATTTGCGGTAAGCACCGTCGCCGAAATCGTTGTCGGTTGCAGCGCGCCAGAATGAGGGAGTGATACCCTTTTGAATCAGCTCGCGACCATTGGCCTTATAGTTCTTCAGCGAACCGTCTTTATTGAAGGTCATATCCACATTTCCGGCCTTTATCTGCCAACCGTTCTTGACCTCCTTAACCTCGGGTGCATTGCCGGCGACAGAGGGTGTGTAGGTGCGCGGTGCCGAAAGTTCGAACTCTTCGCGTGCCTGCTCATGACCTGTGGGGATGATGTCGTTGCCGTTCTTAACGTTGGCGAAGATCTGGAAATAATATTCAGCACCGTCGTTGAGGTCGACACCGAAAGCAGGGAGCTTAGCCTCCACGTTGGTGGCGGGAGCGGCGTTTACACCCTCAAGTTTGCCGGTCTTCACAACCTCACCGTTGCGGAGAAGCTGCCAGTTGAGATCGTAGTTTGAAAGATCGGTGTTGATGAAATGATTCTCAACAGTCACCTTGCCATTGGCCGGGTTGCCTGAGAAACGGATATCCTGATAAACCTTCTTAACCTCGTTGAGTCCGGGGTGGGGCTCGCGGTCGGGATTGACAAGACCGTTGATGCAGAAGTTATCGTCATTGTCGTAGTGCTGCGCACCGAAGTCGCCACCGTATGCCCAGTATTTCTTACCGTTTTCATCGGTGCGGAGTATACCCTGGTCCACCCAGTCCCAGATGAAACCACCCTGCATGTGCGGGCTCGAACGGATTATGTCGAAGTATTCCTGGAAGTTACCGCTTGAGTTACCCATCGCGTGAGAATATTCGCACATGATATAGGGCTTGGTCACATTCTTGCGGGCGGCGTACTCCTTCATGCGTTCGATCGAGGGATACATCGGGCAAGCCACGTCGGTGTTCCACGTCTCGTTGTCATCAAACGCCTGCTCATACTGCACGGGGCGCGTGTTGTCGCGGTTCTTGATCCAGACATAGCCATCCTTGAAGTTCTGACCGTTGCCCGACTCATTGCCGAGGCTCCAGCCAATGATTGAGGGATGGTTCTTGTCACGCTCCACCAAAGCCATCTCGCGGTCAAGGATAGCGGCGTTCCAGTCGGGATGATATGCCGGGTGGTTGGTGGTGTCGACACGATTGTGCACCACACCCATTCCGTGGATCTCAACGTTAGCCTCGTCGAGTACATAGAGACCATATTCATCGCAGAGGTCATACATCATCGGGCTCTGCGGATAGTGGCTTGTGCGGATAGCGTTGACGTTGTTCTGCTTCATCACGCGGATATCCTTAAGCATAGTCTCGCGGTCAACGGCATGGCCTGTAAGTTCGTGATGCTCATGGAGGTTCACACCGTGAATCTCTATCGGTTTGCCGTTAACCATCAGCACACCGTCGCGGATTTCCACCTTGCGGAAACCGACCTTGACCGAAGTAGCCTCCAAAGTCTTACCTTTTGAATCAAGCAGAGAGATCACGAGGGTATAGAGATCGGGAGTCTCCGCGGTCCACTTTTTGATATTCTTGAGGGAGGGAGATGTTAATGTGATGTCAGTAAGGGCATTTCCTTTCATAGCCACACTCTTCGTGCCACTCCAGATCTTCTTGCCGGCACGGTCATAAAGCACAGCGTCGACCTTTCCGTTCTCGGTTGATGAAGTGTAGTTCTGGAGGGTGATGTCGGCTATAAGTTCACCGTTGCGGTATTTGCTGTCAAGACCTGCTTTGGCGAAAACGTCCGCAATTCTGGCATCGGCTGTGGAATAGAGGTAAACGTTGCGCTCCAATCCGGAGAGACGCCAGAAATCCTGGTCCTCAAGGTAAGATCCATCGGTCCAGCGATAAACCTCGCAAGCCACCTCATTCTTACCCTGATGTACGTAGGGTGTGATATCGAACTCGGCAGGGTTCTTCGCTCCCTGCACATATCCTATCTGCTTACCGTTGACCCAAACGTACATACCCGATGTGGCGCCTCCGAAATGGAGGAAAATCTTTCGGCCATCCCACGATGCCGGAATCTCAAACGAACGTTTGTAGCTTCCCACAGGGTTGTCATGATGCATCGTGTAAGGCGGGTTCGCCGGGAAGATATAGCGGGTGTTGACATAGATCGGATAACCGTACCCCTGGGTCTCCCAGTTGCCGGGCACTGTGATCTCCGCCCATGAGCTGGTGTCATAGTCTGTACGATAGAAATCCGCCGGACGGTCAGCCGGTTTTTCGGCATAGTTGAATTTCCACTTGCCGTTGAGGCTTTCGTACCAGGGTGACTTCTCGAAATCCCCTTTCAGCGCATCGGCAGCCGAGGGATAGGGGTAGAGCGTAGCGCGATGAGGGAGACGGCCTTCGGCAAATTTCGCCGGGTTTTCCCAGTCTACGTTGGCGCTTGCTGTGAACGTTACGGCCAGGACGGCGCCAAAGATAAGTTTTTTAATTGTCATGATATTTTGGTTATAGTATTTTAGTGAGAAGTGAGAAGTGAGAAGTGAGAGGTGAGAAGAATTTCGGGCTTGCGCCCTCAACACGGTCTGAGGTTTGGTTGAGAGTTGAGGGTTGAGAGTTGAGAGCGGAACCGGTTTGTCGGAGGTGAGTGTCCATAATTCCTAACTCCTAATTCCTCACTACTCGATCGCCAGGGTGTCGAGCTCGATTTCGGTGGCGATGGTGGGGTCGAAGGCATCATCGATGGTGATGGTGTCGGCCGGGGCTTCGGTTTCCACCTCCTCTATCTCCTCCACGGGCGCCGGGTCGGCAGTCTGATAGTTGAAGATAGGCTCCTCCACCACCTCCTCCTGTTCGAGGAGAGGGTTACGGCTGCGGTCACCCTGTCCGCGGTGATAGGGGTTGATTGTGCCGCTGTTGAGGGTGGTGACGGTCATGAGGATACCGAGGATTAGGAAAAGTCCGCAGGTCACCGCGAGGAACTTGTCTATCCCTAAGAAATGAACCGGCATTTTCTTATCATCCTTGCCGCCGTGCATCGCCCGGGAAGCGAGGGCAGCAAGGGGACATATCGAACCGACGATCCAGATACCGCCGATGACCCCGAGGCACACAAAACCGGTGTCGGGGCCAAGCAGTCCTATCAATCCTAAAAGTACGCCTATCACTCCCGATGTCACTATCAGCCATGCGGCTGCAGAGACAAGGGCGTTTCTGTCGCTTTCAGAACCGCTGAAATCAGCGTATTTCCTGAAAATTGGCGTTATAAAATATCTTTCAAAAAAGCCGGTATGAGTCATAATGCACAAATTTAGCTAAAATTTTGCACATTACCCACATAGCGTCACACTTTCTGCTATATCGACTGCGAATTCTCCTGATTTTGGTCGGCAGGATGCGATTTGAGCAGATTTTTCGGCGGTTTGATTATCTTCGAGAGATACTTCTCTTGGATGGTCTGCATGAGCACCCAGAAGTTAGGCACGAAGAGCGTACCGATGAATGCGTTCATCGCCATACCGAACACCACCGCCGTACCGATCTCGATTCGACTATTGGCTCCCGGGCCGCTTGCGAACATCATCGGCATAACACCGAATACGAACGCCAACGCGGTCATCATAATGGGGCGGAAACGTATCTGTCCGGCCTCCTGAGCAGCCTTGAGTATGGGCGCACCCTGCTTGCGGAAGTCCATAGCATATTCCACGATGAGGATGGCGTTCTTCGCCGACATACCTAACAGCAGAATCAATCCGATCTGCGTGTAGATACTGATGCTCTGCCCCATGCAGATACATCCTAACACCGTACCGAGGATCGCCACCGGCATACTGAGCACCACAGCGATCGGGTCGGTCCAGCTCTCATACTGGGCGGCAAGCACGAGGATGGTCATGATAATCGCGAAGATGAACACGAACGAGATCGTCACGCCAGACTGTGTTTCCTGATAAGCCTGACCGGTCCATGCGTAGCCGTAGTTCTTGCCGAGGGTGTCGTGCACGATCTCCTCCATCGCCGCAATACCTTCCGACGAGCTGGTGCCTGACGACGGTGTCGCGGTGAGTCCGGCAGTGACATACATATTGTAGCGGCTCACGCTCGGTGTGCCCATCGTCGGTTCAATCTTGGTGAACGTTGAGAACGGAACCATCTCTCCTTCCGAGTTGCGTACGCTCAGGCGGCGGATATCCTGAATGTCGGTGCGCGAGTTGGGCGATCCCTTGAGGGTCACATTAAAGCTGCGCCCGAAGTCGAAGAAGTCGTTGACATACGACTCACCGAGATAGGCGGAAAGGGTTGAATAAATATCCTCGATGGCGATTCCCTGCATGAAGATGCGGTCGCGGTCGAAGACAAGGCGATACTGCGGCACATTTCCCTGATACTGAGTATTGACCGAGGCGATGCGCGGGTCTTTCTCCGCAGCCTCCTTCACCTGCTGCACAGCTTTCATCAGTTCGCCGGCACCAAGATCGTTGAGGTCGAGAAGCTGCATCTCCAGGCCGGAGCTTTGACCCAAACCGGGGATTGCCGGAGGGTTCATGGAGAAGGTGATGGCTTCGGGGAACTGAGCACCGATTTCATCCACTTTCGCCATTATCGCGTTGATACTTTCCGATTTACCTTTGCGATCCTTCCACGGCTTCAGCATCACGAAGAATGATCCGAAGTTGGATCCGTTGCCACCGACGAACGACATACCCGCCGAACTCATGACATATTTGACTCCTGGCACTTCCTTCTGAATACGGGCCGAGAACTCATCGACCACTTTCTGTGTGCGTTCCAATGAGGCCCCTGTCGGCAGCTGTATCGAAGTCATGAAGTAACCCATGTCCTCTGAGGGAATGTAGCTGGTAGGCCATTTCACGAAGCCCCAGAATGCTACGGCTGCGATTACGAGATACACCATCAGCGACAGTTTGGCGTGCTTGAGCATCTTGCCGACGGTGCGGTCATAGAGAGCCTCGATCTTAGCCCATCCGGCGTTAAACCAACGGTAAAGGAAGAACTTCGCCGGTGTGCGCGGTTTGAGGAAGAGGGCGCAGAGCGCGGGGGTAAGTGTTAAGGCGTTAAAGCCGGAGAACGCTGTGGAGACGGCGATGGTGAGTGCAAACTGCTTATAGAGCGATCCTGTGATTCCCGAAACGAAGGCGGTAGGGATAAACACCGAGAGAAGCACCAACACCTCTCCCACAACCGGACCTGTCAGCTCCTTCATCGCTTTCTCGGCTGCCTGGATGCGGTTCATCTTCCCTTCGTCGACTATTCGCGAACAGTCTTCCACCACCACTATGGCGTCATCGACCACAATGGCTATCGCAAGCACAAGACCGAAGAGCGTCAGCGTGTTTATGGAGAATCCCAATATCTTCATCACCGCAAAGGTGGCGATTAGGGAGACAGGAATTGTGAGCATCGGGATTACGACAGCGCGCCAGTTCTGTAGGAAGATGAGGATCACGAGCATCACGATGAGCGAGGTCTCCACAAAGGTGACGAGCACTTCGTCGATAGATTTGCTCACATAATCGGTGGAGTTCATCACCACCTCATAGCTCACACCGTCAGGGAAATACTGGCTGAGTCGGTTAAGTTCCTCGATGGAGCCTTTCGCCACGTCGAGGGCGTTGGCACCGGGAAGCTGACGCACACCGATGAGTGCCGTCTCTTCGCCGTTAACTTTAGATACACCTGAATATGAAGAGCTTCCCAATTCGATTTTAGCCACATCGCGCAGACGCAACAGACCACCCTCGTCGCTTCTGACAACGATATTGCCGAATTCCTCGGGGTCTGTAAGCTGACCGCTGACCGTAACAGTATATTTGAAGTCACCTTTATCTGCACCGGGAGCGGCACCCACCGAACCGGCGGAAACCTCCATGTTCTGCACCTGGATCGCAGCACTGACATCCGAGGGAGTAAGGTTGCGGGCACGCATCAGGTACGGGTCGAGCCATACGCGCATGCTGTATTCTCCCGAACCGAATGCGTCTACACCTCCAACGCCGTCCACGCGCGACAGCGGGTCTACGATGTTGAGCTGCGCATAGTTGGTGAGGTAAAGGGCATCATAGCGTTTCGGGTCGTTGCTGCGCAGAGCCACGAAAAGCACCTGGTTACTCGATTCCTTCAGCACGTTCAGCCCCTGCTCCGTGACCACGGTAGGGAGCTGCCCCTGAGCCATTGAGACGCGGTTCTGCACATCGATAGCGGCCTGGTCTATGTCGGTGCCATTCTTGAAAGTCACCGTCAGCATATAGCTACCGTCGTCGCTCGAAGTGGAGCTCATGTAAAGCATATTCTCCACGCCGTTGATCTGCTGCTCGATGGGTACACCGATAGCTTTAGCCACCGTTGAGGCATTGGCACCGGGATAAGAGGCCGAGACCATCACGGTCGGCGGGGTGATGTCGGGATACTGCGACACCGGGAGAGTGCGCATGGTCATGATTCCCGCAAGCACCATCAGCACGGCAAGCACTGTGGCGAAGATCGGGCGTTTTATGAAGAAATTGGAGAACATCTCGTGTAATGTTTAATGTGTAATGTTTAATGAATAATAATTGCCTAATATATAATGTAGAATGTTTAATTTCACATTTAACATTCAACATTACACATTATTTGATGGGTTTCACTTCCATGCCGTTGCGGACGGTGAGGAGGGCTTTGGTGACGTAGCGGTCTTTCGGGGTGAGACCTTTGGTGATGATGCGCAACGTGTCCTGATACAGCTGACCGACCTCCACGGGGGTATAGACTACCTTGTTGGAGTCGTTAACGAGATAGACATATTTGCCGAGCTGGTCGGTGCCGATTGATGCGTCGCGGATGAGGATGGCATCTTTCTGTGTGCCGTAAGGGAGTTCGATGGAGACATACATACCATCCTTCAGTTCGCGGTCGGGGTTGTCGAGATGACCCTCGAGAGCGATGGTTCCGGTGTTTGTCTGCACATTCGGCGAGATGTAGACAAGGTTGGCGGTATAGTTGTGAGGAAGATCCGACTCGAATTTCAAAGGTATCGCCTCAAGGAGCTTGTTTTCAGTGGGATTTCCTTCGCCGATCATCTGCTCATACTGCGACGCCTCGATCTCGAACACTGCCTTCACCTGACTGTCGTCATAGATAGTGGCGAGCTTGACGGGTGATCCTTCGCCGTTGACGTAACTACCTGTCGACATCGTACCGATCGAGATGCGACCCGAACGTGTGGCACGGATGGTGCAGTAACCCAGATTCTCCTGAGCGGTGGCGAGGGCAGCCTTAGCATTCTGTATAGAAGCCTTGGCGGTATTCATCGAGCTTTCTGCCTGAATCACATCCATCTGCGAAACGGCGTCTGCCTCAAGTGCCTTCTTCATTGCCTCATACTGGCGCGATGCGTAGTCATACTGGCTTTGGGCTGTCTTAAGGGCTGCCTGTGCCTGCTGCACCGCATCGTTATATTTCGACGGCTCGATGGTGAAGAGAAGCTGCCCTTTGGTGACGTAATCACCCTCCTTGTAGAACTGCTGGAGCAACTGACCATTGACACGGGCCACGATATCCACGCTGTTCATGGCGCGGATGTAGCCGGGGTATTGCTTATGCAGCGTTACTGAATCAACCATAGGGGTGGCGACCTCTACCGAAGGCACTTCCTGTTCGGTTTTCTCTTTTGTCTTATGGCAAGCGCCGAATACGAGCGCTGTTGCGGCGATTAGGTATATTTTTTTCATAGCTTTTCGGTATTATGATTAATCCCGATTTATCTCGATTTATCCTGATTAATCTCGAATAATTATTAATTTTTAATTATTAATTCCCTTCGGGACTGCCCGCCACAGCGGCATAGACCTTTATCAGTGATGACAGGGCTGAGGCGCGGGTCTGGAGCAGGGAGTTTTCGTTGTCAAGCACGGTGACGAGAGAATTCATCACGTCGGTGAATGCCGAGAGTCCGCGTTTGTAACGGTCTACGGCAAGCTCGAACGATTCCTGACTCTCGCTGACCACCTTCTTCATCAACGAAATCTGCTTCAGAGAGGTGTCGTAAGCACCGAGAGCGTTTTCTGTTTCGATCACGGCGTTCATCACCGCAAGGTTATAGTTGTCGATGCCGGCAAGCATCTGCTCTTTGGCGTAGGCCACACGTTTGTTTCGTGCCAAACCTTCAAAGACCGTCCAGCTCAAAGAGGGAGCCACTGAGTATGTGAAACTGTGCTTTGAGAAAAGATCCTTGACATTGTGGGCCTCGGTACCTATTGATCCGTTGAGGGTAAGAGTGGGGAGGAAATCTTTCTTGGCGATACCTACCTGTGCAGCATAACCCGCTAATTCATACTCCGCTTCGAGGATGTCGGGGCGACGGCGGATAAGCTCGGAGGGCACACCGATGCTGACCATGCGGAAAGGATTCAGCTCTTTGTGAGCCTGGTGCACAAGGTCAGTGATTTTGTCGGGATATACGCCGATAAGAAGTGCGAGAGAATTTATAGCTGTCACTTCCGAATTTTCAAGTCCGGGAAGATTCGCCTGAGTGGTGTAAAGCACTGTGAGTGCCTGGGTAACATCGAGCTTTGACGCAAGACCTGTCTCATAACGTGCCTGAGTGATTTTGCTGATGCGCTCCTGAGTCTGAATCTGACGCTTGGCAACCTCGATGCGGGCCTGAGCGAGACGAAGGTTGATATATGCTTGAGCGATGTTGGAGCTTAGCGAAATCATCGCTGCCGAATACTCCGCTTTCGTGGCGTTATATTGAGCCTTGTCGGCCTTGCTCTGTTCGCGGATACGGCCGAAGAGATCTACTTCCCAAGAGAAATTTAGTCCGAGGTTGAAGAAAGAGGTATTGTTGCCGGGAACGGTGGGAGTGGTCAACGCGCCCGACGAACGGGAGGCATTCCAACCTGCCGATACGCCGATCGTAGGTGAATATCCCGCTTGAGTTATCTCCATCGTGCGCCGCGCCATCTCAATACGGTGAGCAGCGGCCGAGAGATCGAAAGAATTGGTCTCACCCATCTCAATCAGTTTTGTCAGGACGGGGTCATCAAAGCCGGCCCACCAGTTGTCTTCCGACGGGAGGGTTGTGTAATGGTCAGAGGTGTACTGCCATGCCGCGGGGATAGAATCGACCGCAGGTCCTGACGGCACGTTTTGTGCCGACAAAGGTAACGACAGGCTTAAAAAGGTGATCCCTGCTAAGACTGCTTTTACAGACGAAGCAGCCTTGCCGGGTGTGTTTTTCGTTAGTAGATTCATAAGCGTCAGCCTCGGTCGCTTGATGTCACATCAGGTGAAGGGATGGGGATGGGAATCGCGACTTTCAAGATTTTTAACATAAAAATCAACCTATTGGTTCGCGCCCGACGCTCATATAAATTTAAATTTTTTAAATCTTAGGATCGGAGATAAAAATAATAGAGGCGCCGAATTTTCGACACCTCTAAGCATATCAGTCGATCTGCGGATTGCTGACTTTACCTATAAAGAGAGGTATGCCGCTGCTTTTCTCCGCTATCATGAACATGAATGGTCTGTTAACCTTAAATTTATCTGTCTTCGGGAGATCGGAGTCGGTCATAATTGTTGAGCCCGTTGCGGCCTCTGATCCGTCCTCGTCAACCGTTATTTTTGCAACCTGAGTGATGCTGTAGGGGCTGGAAATGCCCAAAATGCTGTTTAATCCCGATTCAGATTTCAGAGAGAATAGAGGCATTTCAAAATCAAAGATGGAATGCCGTGTCGTGGCATTATCGCCCGGATTCTTCTCTCCCATAGAAAACTTTTTAAATATGAGGGCATCGCTTGGGGTTAAGCAATCTTTGATGCTCTTACCCTCGGCGGGGAGGATAATAACCATCGAATAGGCTTCGTTGCCGTAGGGAAGCCTTATGGCGCTATAGTTGTCTGTGATGCAGGCATCGGCGGAAAGTGCCGGATTTTTCATAGTGGCAACTTTTGCCACTGCACCCGATTCGGTGTGAAAATCTTTATCTGCGGTCAGCGATCGATTAAACTTCTCTGTCCACTTCCCTTTGTAGTAGAAAGCATTGGCGATAATCCCGGCAGTTTCGGCCGACGAGGGCGCGGAGAGCAGAGTGGGGATAAAACCATTTGTTGCATCCGAGCACCATTTGTTTATGCGATTCATCGCATCCGTAGATGAAAGATCCGATAATCCTGTTACCGAAGCATGATAATCCTTTCGTAAAACTTCCTCAAGCTTATCGGAAACTGCACCGGCCGCCGAGTTATACCATATAGAATTGGCTAACGCGATCTTAGACTCGCGGTCGAGTTCCGGCAGCGTATTTATTAACTTGCTGTTGAAGTTATTTAAATCTGCGAGATCTTCCTTTCCGAGATTCATCATATCAAGAATCTCTGCGGCCTGACTCTCATTGTCGCTGTTTGCCACCATGCTGAGTGCCATCGTCAAGCTCATTGGCGAAAATATTATATTTTCATTCTCATGACCTGATGACAGAGCTCCCATCATCCGGAGACTCAAAGGATAATACGAATTATCAATAAGTTCGGTTTCAGCCGTGGAGAGTATAATATCCGCACGGTCATTCGAGTTGGTAATTGCAACATCTTGGCAGGAGCTCAGCAAGCACAGTGATGCGCACACTCCAAAAACTAATTTTCTAATCATAAGCGTAATTCTAAGGTTAACGGTATTGTGGCAGGTTAGATGCGGTAGTTAGATGCGGTAAAGGTATATATTAATTTTGGAATCTGCAAATAAATGTGCTGAAAATGAGATAAAAAAGTCGGGTGCTGATTTGAGTCAGCACCCGACGGTATAGTTGATCTGTTTAAGTCTTTTTCAATTAGATGTGGGGACCTGCAGCTACGAGGGCCTTGCCTGCAGCGTTGGTCTCGAACTTCTTGAAGTTGTTGATGAACATCTCGGCGAGTTTCTTAGCCTTGTCATCCCACTCTTTGGGATCAGCGTAAGTGTCGCGCGGATCGAGGATTGCGGGGTTCACGCCGGGGAGCTCAGTCGGGATAACGAAGTCGAAGTAAGGAAGAACCTTAGTCGGAGCTTTCTCGATGTCACCGTTGAGGATGTCGTCGATGATGCCGCGTGTGTCAGGAATTGAGATACGTTTGCCGGTACCGTTCCAACCTGTGTTAACGAGATAAGCCTTAGCGTCGTTGGCAACCATCTTCTTCTCCAGCTCCTCAGCATATTTTGTGGGGTGGAGTGAAAGGAATGCCTGACCGAAGCAAGCAGAGAATGTGGGAGTGGGCTCTGTGATGCCGCGCTCTGTACCTGCGAGCTTAGCGGTGAAGCCGCTGAGGAAGTAATATTTAGCCTGCTCGTTGTTGAGGATAGCCACGGGAGGAAGCACACCGAATGCGTCGGCGCTGAGGAAGATCACCTGCTTGGCAGCCGGACCTTTGGAGATGGGCTTAACGATGTTCTCGATGTGATAGATCGGGTAAGAAACGCGGGTGTTCTCTGTCACGCTCTTGTCGGCGAAGTCGCAAGAACCATCCTCGTTAACTGTAACGTTCTCGAGGAGAGCGTCGCGCTTGATTGCGCCGTAGATGTCGGGCTCGTTCTCTTTAGAGAGGTTGATAACCTTAGCGTAGCAACCACCTTCGTAGTTGAACACACCGTCGTTGTCCCAGCCGTGCTCGTCGTCGCCGATGAGTTTACGTTTCGGGTCGGTAGAAAGAGTAGTCTTACCTGTGCCTGAGAGACCAAAGAAGATAGCTGTTGAAGTCTCCTCCATGTTGGTGTTGGCAGAGCAGTGCATTGAAGCGATGCCGCGGAGGGGGTTGAAGTAGTTCATCATTGAGAACATACCTTTCTTCATCTCACCACCGTACCATGTGTTGATGATCACCTGCTCGCGCTCTTTGATGTTGAACGCTACGACAGTCTCAGAGTGGAGGCCGAGCTCTTTGTAGTTCTCGCATTTAGCTTTAGATGCGTTGAACACTACGAAGTCGGGAGTGAAGTCTTTGAGCTCCTCTTCTGTGGGGCGGATGAACATATTGGTCACGAAGTGAGCCTGCCATGCCACCTCCATGATGAAGCGAACTTTCAGACGGGTAGCCTCGTTTGCACCGCAGAAAAGGTCAACAACATAAAGAGTTTTGTCGCTGAGCTCTTTAACTGCTTTCTCGCGGAGCTGATCCCAAACCTCAGTTGTGATAGGTTTGTTGTCGTTCTTATATTCGTCGGTAGTCCACCATACGGTGTCTTCAGTAACTTCGTCTTTTACGAGATATTTATCCTTGGGAGAACGGCCTGTGTATTCGCCTGTGAATACGTCAACAGCGCCGAGGTCTGTTACAACTCCTTTTTCATAACCTTCAAGGGCGGCGTTTGTCTCATCCTTGTAAAGCTCATCGTAAGAGGGATTGTGAATGATTTTTTTCACATCCTTAATCCCGTACTGGGAAAGATCTAATGTTGCCATAATTTTTAGTAAAATATTTGGGTTTTAAATTTGTTTTTTCTGTCTGTCTGCAGTAGCGTTGTCAGGGTTTTGCGCCGTTTTGAGTTTACGTCTTGCGCAATCTGTCTATCTGAATGCAAATTTAGCAAATTTTTTTCATTTGAATAAATTATTATGGAAATAATTCCGTAATTAACTTTTTTTATTTTTTCGATGGTAGCCAAACCGCCTGATTCGGTTATGAATAGATTAATTAACTATCTTCAATGCTCCAAAATTATAGATAAAGCCCTGAAAGGGCGTAAACTTCTATTTCTCCTTCCCCTCCCCGCCCCCCCCGCGGGGGCGGGGGGGGGGGGGGGTGGGGGGGGGGGTTAGACCCCCCCC
>JAIEAO010000127.1 GCA_029071345.1 Muribaculaceae bacterium
GCTTGAGTCGTGTAGGAGTCAAAACCATATCCTACACTCTTCACAAGATTAGTATCGCATAAAGACTTGAGCACATCAGGATGCGCACCCGCCATATAATCACAGTTGAAATATGTGGTCATGTTTTTTTTATGCAAAGATAGTAATAAATCTGATAAGTAGATGTTGAAAATTAGTTTATATCAACATTTTTGCGAGTATTTGTGCATTCTTCATTTTCTCTGGATTTAGTGTTATCGTTAACCGCGATTTCCCGTCGGTTGATAAGATAACGAGTTTAACATTTAGTTTGATTGGACAGATGTCGGCAATAAGCGGACGAATGTCGGACACCTGTCAAACAGCTGAGAAAATATCAGAGAAAATGGGTGGATAACGTTAATGACATATCGAACAAAAATAGTAATTAAAAGTCAGCCCAACTCAATATTTATAGGGATTAAAAAGGACCGATTTATGTCCATGTTTTGTCCGAGTTTTGTCTTTACAACTCATTATATATCAAGATTGTAGAGTGCCATTCGTTACCATTCGTTACATTTTTGTAGGACTATATTTTGTGTAACGAGTTGGTAACTAAAGTCTGTCCGTCGCGGTCTTTTTTCTGTCCGATGTCGGTCCTGATTCGACATTTTTAGGCACGAAAAAACCGCAGAACTAATTGATAGTCTGCGGTTTGTCTTAATTTTGTCTTGCGTGGTCCGGAACTTGTCCGACCCGCCAAGTGGAGCTGGAGGGGATTGAACCCTCGTCCAAACGTGGAATCAATAAGCTTTCTACATGCTTAGTCTGTGGATTGGTTTTCGTGATATGGCAGGCCCACGACAGCCAACCGTATCCTTATTTCCTAAGTTTCGGAACCGCGTCGGAACTCCGCAATTCCTATTTCCGAATTTCTCTGCACCTCCTTGTCCAAACGTCTCGGAACGGGGCAATGGGGAGATGTCTCGTTCCCCACACTGTGCGGGGAATTAAGGGATCCTACTGTACTTCAGATCATGCAGCGAGAGCGTAATTGTTATTTTCGCCAATTATAGGTCGACATTTTTGCGATTATAGAGCTTAAATGCCAAAGCTCTGCATGCTTACCTACCGCTTCTACACGCTGTCAAAGCCAGTCAGCCCCGGTAGTTTCCATCCCATTCACATGAAACGGACTACAAATATAACGGTTTCTCAGCATCCTAACCAAATACATTAACATTATTTAACTAATATTCTTTACCATATCGGATATTAACCGGATATGTTCGGGCGTAGTGCCGCAACAACCGCCGATTATTTTTATTAGCCGTTTATCAAGTAGCGGTTTTAGTGTCCTGGCCATCATTTCGGGAATGTCATTATAATGCACATGAGCGTCAGGAATTCCGGCATTGGGATACACGGCTATAAATCCGTGATATGACTCTGCCAATCGCTCAACTTGCGAGATCATCTTACACGCACCGCAACCACAATTTAATCCCAACGCGATAGATTCGGAAGATGAGAATTTATCAACAAATTCCTCTATTGTATGCCCCGAATAGAGCCGCCCATCCTCGTTCAATGCCGCGGAGATGATAAGGGGCAATTGTTTGCACATATTCCGATATGACATCTTAACACCTGCTACCGCAGCTTCCGCATTACGCAAGTCAAATACAGTTTCGAGCAGAAGAATATCTACCCCTCCCTCTATCAATCCTTGCGCTTGCTCGGCGTATGCACCGGCCATCGCATCAAAACAGCCGCCATCTTTGCACTTCGAAAGTGAAACGGCGGTCGGCCCCATACAGCCTGCCACAATCGGTCTTTTCTCCGCCGGAATATTATTCTTCAGGTAATAGCTTTCCACTGCCTCACGAGCCAATTCAGCCCCTTTACGATTTATATCGCGTACCTTGTCATCCGAAATAGAAAACCTATTGGCATTGAAGGTATTTGTGGTGATGATATTAGCACCGGCCTCAAGGTATGCACTGTGGATTCTCTCTATTAGTCCAGGTTCTGAAAGCACTAATCTATCAAGTGATCCAGCCGACATTTGCGAGCAAATGTCGCTCCCCTTTCGATGTTGAGAAGATAATGCCTGCATTATCATCGTACCCATCGCTCCGTCAAGAACGAGGATTTCCCTATTCAGCCGAGCGGTAAAATCTTCTGCGGTCACGTCTCTATGTTTTACGAAGACGGTGCGCCAAAACGAATTTTGACACACCGCCCAATATAGCAAATATCTTCAGAATTATTTCTTCATTTCCTTAGCCCAAGAGTCCTTCAGACCAATGGTCTTATTGAACACAGGATGCTCCGGTGTGGAATCTTTGTCTACCACATAATAACCCAGACGCTGGAACTGATAATGGTCGCCGGCCTTGATTCTCTCGGCCAACCACGGCTCGATCTTGGCGTTCTCGCGGATCTTGAGTGAATCGGGATTAAGCAGTTCACGGAAGTCACCCTCCTCGGCACTCGGATTCTCCACAGAGAAGAGACGGTCGTAATCGCGGATCTCGGCTGTAGTAGCAGTGGGTACAGATACCCAGTGAAGCGTACCTTTCACCTTGCGGTCAGCACCCGGGAGACCGCTGCGTGTCTCGGGATCGTAGGTAGCATAGATTTCCTCTATCTCACCATCGTCGTTCTTCTTGATGCCGGTGCATTTGATGATATAGGCACCCTTCAGACGCACCTCTTTATCAGGCGAGAGACGGAAGAACTTTTTGGGAGGATTCTCCATGAAGTCCTCGCGCTCAATCCAGAGTTCGCGGGAGAAGGGCATCTCATGTTTGCCCTCTGCCGGGTTCTCCGGGTTGTTATCCATCTCCATCATCTCTGTCTGACCTTCCGGATAATTGGTCAGAATGAGCTTAACAGGATTCTGGATTACGCTTACGCGGGTTGCGGTTTTGTTAAGATCCTCGCGGACGGAATGTTCGAGAAGCTCAATATGGTTAAGTGCTTCATATTTAGTGTAACCGATACGCTTCACGAAATCCTTGATTGAGGAAGGAGTGTAGCCGCGACGGCGAAGACCGCGTAAAGTCGGCATTCGGGGATCATCCCAACCGCTTACGAGACCTTCCTTGACAAGCTGGAGAAGCTTGCGCTTGCTCATCACGGTATAAGTGAGGTTAAGACGGTTGAACTCAATCTGACGCGGGCAATAGCTTTCATCGGCAAGTTCCTTGACAAAATACTCGTAAAGCGGACGGTGAGGCACGAACTCGAGCGTGCAGATCGAATGGGTCACACCCTCGAAATAGTCGCTCTGGCCATGTGCGAAGTCATACATCGGATAAACCTTCCACTTGTCGCCCGTGCGCCAGTGGGGAGTCTTGATGATGCGGTACATGATCGGGTCGCGGAAATGCATATTATCGCTTGCCATATCAATTTTGGCGCGGAGCACCATCGCACCCTCGTCAAACTCGCCGGCGTTCATCTTCTCGAAGAGTTCAAGATTCTCCTCTATGGGGCGGTCGCGATAAGGGCTATTCGTACCGGGCACCGTCGGCGTACCTTTCTGCTGCGCAATCTGCTCGCTGGTCTGCTCATCGACATAAGCCTTACCCTCCTTTATGAGACGCACGGCCAGATCATAAAGCTGTGGAAAATAATCGCTGGCGTAATACAGACGATCCTCCCAGTCATAGCCGAGCCAGTGGATATCCTCTTTGATAGCCTCCACATACTCGGTATCCTCCTTCTGAGGGTTGGTGTCGTCGAAACGGAGGTTGCAGGTGCCTCCGAACTTTTCAGCCGCACCGAAATCCATGATAAATGCCTTGGCGTGGCCGATATGAAGATAACCGTTGGGTTCCGGCGGAAAACGCGTATTAAGTCGTCCTCCGTTCTTGCCGGCTTCAAGGTCAGCTTTAATTTCCTGTTCTACAAAGTTCAAGCCCCCTTCATTCACGAGCTCTTCCTCTTTAACCTTCTCTTCCATAAAACTTATAAATAGAGTGACTTGTTGTCATACGCGGCAAAAATCCCGGCGCACGACCCGATTAAGTTGCAAAGTTAGTAAATTTTTCAGAAAATCTTATGCCTTAGACACAGAAGTTACACTCCCACCCAAATTTGGGCAAATAAAACCGCTTACGGAATCCAATAGTAAGGAGGTTTGGTGCGGTGATGGCACACCCATTCTTCAAATTCTTTCAGACTCGTGACACCATCCGCTATTACCGCTTCATAAAACTCTACGCCGTGATAACCGCTTTCCGCCGGCGACTCAAACTTCAGTTTGAGGATATTGTATCGCTGATCTTCGGTCATGACTTCCTTGATCCTGTCTGCCATCCGTTCGAAATAGCCATCATACTGAGACCCCTCCTCGATGTGGATGATGTCGAATTGCCAAACCTCATCATTCTCAGCACGATACAGCACATGCCATGCCACGCAATGCTCATCAGTATGCAAGCCATTGATACATTTGATTTCCGTAACACGTTGGTTTTCGGCAACCTGCGACATTATTTGAAAACTCTCTTTTGCCGTAATCCCTTTTGAATAGACATGAAGATCAATATCCCTGTGCGAGGCCATGAGCCCCATGCGCAATGAGCCTACCACATTTACTTTGCATCCGGCCCTTTCCCAAACTTCGGATATTCCCGACTCGCTCAATACTTTTTTAGCTTTCGCCTGACTGGCATCTGCCAGCTCAATGATCTCTTTACGATTCATCTTAGTTCCGATTTGATAAATCTGTAAAGTTAGCAAAAATTCATCAGATAGCAAACACAATAATCTATAAGATCAGACAATTGGCACGAGTACTTTAAACCGACGTTACATCTCACTTATCACTTATCACTTATCACTTATCACTTATTTAAAATTAACACTTATTTAATATTTATTTTACATTGATTATTAATATAATATAAAATATTCATTAATATTTTGTGCATATTCATCAAAATACATATTAAAATATCGGATATTAATGTATTTTTGACACATTTTTATTTATTTTTATTATATCAGTATATATTAT
>JAIEAO010000128.1 GCA_029071345.1 Muribaculaceae bacterium
AAAATCCCGACAGGTGAGATCGCGGTGATTGCAGACGCTATCAAGATCCTCAACCGCAGTGAGGTTCCCCCATTCACAATCGAAGACAACACCGACGGCGGCGATGACCTCCGCATGAAATACCGTTATCTCGACCTTCGCCGTCCATGCGTGCGCAAGAACCTTGAGCTCCGCCACAAGATGGCATTCGAGATCCGCAGATACCTCGACTCTCAGGGCTTCCTTGAGATCGAGACCCCGATTCTCGTGAAATCCACGCCCGAGGGTGCCCGCGACTTCGTGGTGCCATCTCGCATGAATCCCGGTGAATTCTATGCTCTTCCTCAGAGCCCGCAGCTCTTCAAGCAGCTCCTGATGGTGAGCGGTTATGACCGTTACTTCCAGATAGCCAAATGTTTCCGTGATGAAGACCTTCGCGCCGACCGTCAGCCGGAGTTTACTCAGATCGATTGCGAGATGAGCTTCGTTGAGCAAGAAGACGTGATCGACACTTTCGAGGGTCTTGTAAAACACATCTTCAAATATGTAAAAGGGATTGACTTCACAGAGCCCTTCCCTCGCATGACATGGAAAGATGCCATGGAGAAATATGGCTCTGACAAACCCGACATCCGCTTCGGCATGGAGTTTGTAGACCTCACCGACCTCGCTAAAGGCAAAGGTTTCAGCGTAGTGGATGATGCCGAACTCACAGTGGGTATCGTAGCCAAAGGTTGCGCAGGATACTCCCGCAAGCAGATCGACGAACTCACAGAATTCGTAAAACGCCCGCAGATCGGAGCCAGGGGTCTGATAAATGTAAAATTCGAGGCTGACGGCTCAATCAAGAGCTCTGTCGGCAAATTCTACACTGAAGACGAGCTCCGCGCTTGGGGAGAGAAAGCCGGCGCACAGCCCGGCGACCTCCTTCTCATCATGACCGGCGAAGCTATGAAAACCCGCAAACAACTCTGCGAACTTCGCCTTGAGATGGGTAACCGCCTCGGACTCCGCGACAAAAATGAGTTCGCTCCCCTCTGGGTCATCGACTTCCCCCTCTTCGAATGGGACGAGGAGACTCAGCGTTTCTATGCCATGCACCATCCCTTCACATCTCCAAATCCGGAGGACATTCCGATGCTCAAGACCGATACCGGCAAAGTTCGCGCCACTGCCTACGATATCGTGGTCAATGGCACAGAACTTGGAGGCGGATCAATACGTATTCATGATGCGGAGCTTCAGGACCAGATGTTTGAGCTTCTCGGCTTCACACCTGAACGCGCTCACGAGCAGTTCGGCTTCCTGATGAACGCATTCAAATATGGCGCGCCCCCTCACGGCGGTCTCGCTCTCGGTTTCGACCGCTTCGTTTCGATCCTCGCCGGCCTTGACACAATCCGCGACGTTATCGCGTTCCCGAAAAACAATTCAGGCCGCGATGTGATGAACGAATCGCCGTCGCCCATTGATCAGGCTCAGCTCGACGAACTTCAGCTCGACATCGTAAAAAATAATTAGAGAATTTCATTCCGAATCCATCGGATAAATCTATAAGCACCCCAAATGGCAGGTCCACTCGAAATATTGGAAGCTATCAAGGCTAAGAAAACTGTGACCGTAGGCGACATCGCACGGACCATCGAGGATTTTGCGCCCAAATCGTTGCAGGAAAGCTACGACAACACCGGGCTGCAGATCGGCGACCCGAATATGACTGTCTATGCCGCGTTGCTTTGCCTTGATGTGACAGAAGATATTCTCGCCGAGGCAATTCAGCGTCAGTGCAACCTTATCATCACTCATCATCCTTTGATTTTCAAAGGTCTTAAATCGATTACAGGACGCACACCGATCGAAAGAATCGCCGCGGAGGCCATACGACACAACATAGCGATCTATTCGGCCCACACCAACCTCGACTCAGCATGGGAAGGTGTGAGCCACGAAATGGCTCACGCCCTCGACATCACCGACATCCGCGTGCTCGAACCTAAAGCGGATGATGCTGCGACAGGGCTCGGTGTGATCGGCAATCTTCGCCCCACCCCTAAAATGGAGTTTCTACGTAAGGTCAAGGATACGTTCGGAGTAAAAGCAATGAAATATTCCGTGCAGTCTCCCCAGCTGGTGATAAAGCACGTTGCTCTGTGCGGAGGCGCAGGGGCATCGCTGATATCGCTCGCTGTCAAGGAAAATGCCGACGCCATCATCACCGGCGATGTGAAATATCATGACTTCACTGCCCACGGCCTCGACATTCTCATCGCCGACATAGGCCACTACGAGAGCGAACTGTGTGCACGAAAGATTTTCTCCCGCATAATCCGTGAGAAATATCCCGACTTGGTACTGTATTTCCCAGATTCGGAGCAGAACCCCATCGGAGTGCTTTGACCAAGATGAATCCTGTAAAAGGAAGTAATAATAACCCCGAAGGGGTGGATTAATATTAACCCCTCACGAAGCGAAGCGGAGTGTGGGGTAACAATCTCCTCAACAAATCCAGCCTCGAAGAGGCGAATCAATATTAGAATCTGCGGACGCGATATATCGCGTCCCCACAAGACTGAAATCAGAAAACAGAAAACTAAATATGGCAGAGAAAAAACAGGACAAGGAAAGAAGCGTTGAAGAGCGTCTTAAAGACCTCTATCAGCTCCAGACTTATCATTCGGAAATCGACCGCATCAAGATTCTGCGTGGCGAACTTCCTAATGAAGTGAAAGACCGCGAGGACGAAATCGTGCGTTTTCAGACCCGCATCGCCAAACATGAGGAGGAAATCGCTAACCTCACAGCACTCGTTAAGACAAAACAGGGTGAGATCGAGACCCGTCGCGAGAAAATAGCTAAATACGAGGAGCAGATCAACAACGTCCGCAATAACCGCGAATTCGCATTCCTCGAAAAAGAAAAAGAATTTGAAAGTCTTGAGATCGAACTTGCTGAGAAGAATATCCGCGAAGCCCGCGCTAAAATCGAAGCGAAAACTGCCGATATAGCTCACGACAAAGAGGAGCTGGCCGACAATGAAGTCATTCTTGAGCAGAAGAAAAAAGAACTTGAAGAGATCATCTCCGAGACACGTCAGCAGGAAGAGGAGATCCGCGAGAAAATCAAAGATATTGAAGTAAACATCGACGATTACACTCTTGCGGCCTTCAAGCGTATCCGTAAAAACGCACACAACGGCCTCGGCATCGTAACCGTACAGCGTAACGCTTGTGGAGGTTGCTTCAACCGCATCCCCCCACAGCGCCAGCTTGAGATCCGCATGCACAAGAAAGTTATCGTATGCGAATACTGCGGTCGAATCATGATCGACTCCGCCCTCGCCGGCATCGAGGAAGAACCGAAGGTGGAAGCTCCCGAAAAGAAAAAAGGGCGCAAGACCGCCGAGAAAAAAGGAGTTTAATCCGCCATGTATTATGTTAGGAAACGTCTGGAAGTGAGCGCAGCCCATAAGCTCGACCTGAGCTATGAGAGCAAATGCACCTCGCTTCACGGACATAACTGGATAATCACTGTTGAATGCAAGGCCAGAGAGCTTAACGCCGACGGCATGGTCGAAGATTTCACACTCATCAAAAATAAGATCCTGAATCTTCTCGATCATAAGATACTGAACGACGTTTTGCCTTTCAACCCCACTGCGGAAAATATTGCCCGCTGGGTGGTCGACTCAATTCCCACCTGCTTCCGTTGCGAAGTGCAGGAAAGCGAAGGAAACATAGCGGCTTATGAGGAAGATTAACGAAATATTCTATACTTTACAGGGCGAGGGGCATCACGAAGGATACCCCTCGGTCTTTGTGCGCTTCTCCGGATGCAACATGAAGTGCTCATTCTGCGACACCTCGCACGAAGATGGTATATACATGGACGATGACGCAATCATCCGCGCTATCAACCTATATTCCGCCGACTGGATCGTGCTCACCGGCGGCGAACCGGCGATGTGGATCGACGAAGACTTCATCCATCTGCTCAAACGCGCCACTGGCAAGAAGATAGCCATCGAGACCAACGGCACCTATCCCGTGCCCGAAGAAATCGACTGGGTTACGGTTAGCCCCAAAACCGGTTTTGAGGGTGCCGGCAACCTCCCTATCCGCGTTCGTCATGCCAACGAAATCAAGGTCGTAGACCTCGGTCAGGACCTTGACCCCTACTTCGACCTCCCCTGCCGCGGCGAAGACACAATCATGTACCTCCAGCCCTGCTATGTGCCCGATGAAGAGCAGTTCAAACAGAACCGCCTAAGCACCGTCCGCCGCATCCTCGCCGACCCCAAATGGACACTCTCCGTTCAACTCCACCGCTACCTCGACATCCCCTGACCCACTCCAAATCGCAGCTACGATAATAAGCCACAAAGTGGTGATGGCGTCGATAAAAGTCCAAAATCAGCTATAGGAAGCCCGGAATGGGCGAGTCAATCATAACCATTCCATAAAAGCCTCGAAGAGGCGAATTAATCATAACCCCGCATGAAGACGGCGAAGCCGACGAAATGTGGGGTTTCGTCATCCCCCTCTTACCCCAAGCCTCGAAGAGGCGAAACAATAATCCCCGAATTTTACGGAGACACAGAAATTCGCTGAATTATAACGGATATAAAATAAAAGAATCGCTATGGGCAAGCTATTTAATTAGCTTATCCATAGCGGTTTGGAATATTGAGCGGTAAACGGGGCTCGAACCCGCGACCCTCAGCTTCCCAAGCTGGAGAGGTCAGTTACTATTTACTATTTTCGAGATTATATTGGGCTTCGTATTCAGCAAGAATGCGTTCTATGTCTTTTTTAAGTTCGGGGATATGCCTTATTACTAATCCCCATAGAAATGCGGGTTGAACATTATCGTAAGCATGGATAATTCTATTTCGGGTATCTATGATAGCTCTGGCATTGGGGATTTCAACTGTAGGATCGGTCTTCTTAATTCTGTTCATGGCCTCACCCATTATCTCCGCTTTTCTTTCAACAGCGCTACGACGCAGATAGTCATTCTCAAATACGTCATATCGCATCGGGTAACCGACGAAAAAACTTTCCACATCGCCAATAGCATCCAATATATCCTGAAGATATGTAAGCACCTCTTCTTTAGCCATAAATCACCTGTTTCGTTCGGTTAATATTGGCGATAAGATATTTATTGCGCAGCCCTTTTTCCTCAATCAGGTCAATATCACGATCGAACAATCGCGACAACGCGTTGCGAAAACTGAAATAATTACCGACGTAATCAAATTTTTCATGGTCTATCGGCTCAAAATCCACAAGCAAATCTATATCGCTTTTATCATTAAATTTATCTGTCAAGATTGAACCAAAGACAGCAAGGGATTTAACCTTATGCAACCGACAAAGATCTAATATACGTTGGATATTGCGTTCGATCAGTTTCATAGCTCATTGTTTCACCGCAACTCGGATTAGACACCTGAATGCGAATAAGTGAAAAAATTGCTATAAGAAACTTTATATATTTAGTCAACTTATAGCAATTAATAACGTTGAGCGGTAAACGGGGCTCGAACCCGCGACCCTCAGCTTGGGAAGCTGATGCTCTACCAACTGAGCTACTACCGCGTTAATTATTTGTTATGAATAGTAGCGTTTAACGGCTACTACCGCGTTTCTTGGTTTTGCAAATTTATAAATTCTTTTCCGTTTTTCCAAATTAAAATAGATGTTAGATAGTTATAGATAGTTACGTAGATTAAACAAGCAAGTGCGAAATTAATTAAAATTTCGGAAGAACTCTCTTTGGGGTGTTGAAAAAAGTGGTTTCTATCGGTGTTGGCGGGGCAGATGGGTTTATCTGTTGAGGCGAGAGTAGACAGGGGGAATGATTTCGCCCCGCTTCCCGGGAATGGGAGGCGGGGCGGAAGGGAATTATTCAGCGGGGTCGAGGATGATTACGCGATAGTTGCCTGCGGCGTTCATCGCTTTCATGAACTCCTTCACGTCGTCGACTGTTAAGGCGTTGACCGTCTCGATGGCGTTAGTTATAAAGTCGGCTCCGTTAATGTTCTCACATACAATATTATTCAACCAGTAAGCATTCTGCTCAAGGCCTTCTTTGATATTTGTCACCATCAATTCCTTAATGTTAGCGAGTTCGGATTCGGTGATATCTGATTCCATTGCCTTGAACTGACCGGAGATGAAGTCGAGCACCTCATTTTTCATTTCAGGCTTCATTGGGAACTCGGTGAAGATTACGAATCGGTTATTACCCCATATCGCACCCATGCCGGCAGCGCTGATGGAGTAGACGGCACCCATCTCCTCGCGGACAGTCTTGCTCAGACGGTTGGAAAGTATCTGACCGGCGATGGTGGCGAGATGAGTGTTCTTCGGGGTGTATTCTATAGGCGCGGTCTCATAGATCGACACGTAGGTCTGAGGAGTCTCCATCTTGGTGGTGTAGACGTTGGACTCCGTACCTGTAGTTGCAAAATAGGCGGGATCGAAGGAGTCTACGCACTTAACAGCAGTGGCGGGATCGCCGGGGAGTGATGCGATATAGGTCTCGACGAGAGGACGGAGAACTTCGGGGTCAA
>JAIEAO010000129.1 GCA_029071345.1 Muribaculaceae bacterium
AGGGAGTCCTGTACGTTTTTGGGGAGGTTGAGCGAGAGGTTGGGATGCTCAAAGGTAGCTTCCTCATCATCCCAGTCAAGAACCTGAAGGTCGAAGTTGAGCTTAGTAGCCTTTGTCAGCACGATGCGATAGAGGTTGTTGCGCTTTATAGGCATGGTGGTGCCGGCGGTGGAATTCGGATCGATCAGGCTGATTTCGTGTGTCTTGATATCTGAAGAGTTAGTACCTTCATAATATGATATTGTCAACTTAGGAGTCATAACATCGGTGGAAAGAGAGTGGTTCTCGTATGAGTAGATATAACCCTCCCACGGTTTGCCTTTCTCCGGCTCCCCTTTCACGTTAACCTCATAATCGTGGTTCTCGTAAAAGTCAGCAGTCGTAGACATGGTGTTGGGAGTAAGCAGAGCACTCTTGATGGCGCGGTTGCTGAAGTTGATGTTAGTCACCGTGATGTCTTCGGCCTTGTTGAGCAGGTCGAAGCGTGCGGAGAGACGAATCATGTGAACCTGTCCGATACTTTGAGTCTCGGTGATGCATGTAGTGACTTTTTCGGAATATTTGCTTACCATGAGGAAATTGCCGTCGGCATCGCAGGGCTGATTTGCAATGATCGATTCGAGACAATTCACACCGTTCTCATCCTCCATTTTAGTTCCCTCCGGGATTGATTCGAGAGCGTTGCGGAGTTCGTCAGAAGCATTGGCTACCAGCCAGATATCGTATGTGGCGTCCTTCTCGACGATGAACGTGTATTCGTCGGTGTCACCGACACGCGAAGCGGGCACTGTCTTGTAGAAGCCTTCATGGGTGTCGAAGAGAACAGCCAACAGACTGTTGACAGTTTTCTCGCCATCCTGAGCCTCAACAGTGGCGCGGGTATGATTTTTGGGTGACGCGGCGCCGGTGAGCCGAACATGCACACCGGGAGCGGACGCGGAGACATTAACGGGATCAACCTCCTCGCTTGTGCAGGCGCCCATCAGCATCGAGACGCCGAGCAATGTGTAGAAAAATTTATTTAGATTCATATTGCTGTTAAATAATTAATGATTATAATTTCTTTTATTCTTCAATCGGTAATCGGTTCGTCGATTTCAACAAGATTCCAATCATCGACAATGATTGTGGCTGATACCTTACCGGCTACGGGTTCGTCTCCGTTACCGAGTACGATGGTGTAGAGATGATTGCGTTTTGTATCGATATACTGCATATCGCCCGATGTGCGACGGAAAGGAACATCAAGCACACCCTTGTATTCGGTGTCGTTTG
>JAIEAO010000013.1 GCA_029071345.1 Muribaculaceae bacterium
TGTCTACATATTCAATCTTGATGTCAAAGTATTGACCGGCAGACAGCGAGTAACCTTTCTCCTTGATTTCATCGTAAGTTACCGCAACAGAAAATCCATCCTCGGCTTTCCGCTGACGGAAGGTATTGACAATTTTGTCAATTTCCTCCGCACGAAGACGCTTTTTCTGATTGTTACCCTCTTTGTATTCCTCACCCAACTTGGATGCATCAACAAGTATTACCTTTTCGGAACTCCTTGAGTTGTCGAAAAAGAGCACTGACACATTGGTGCCGGTGTTGGCAAAAACATTCGAGGGCATTGAAACAACACCGTGGATAATCTGATTGTCAACGATATGCTTTAGTATCTTATTCTCAATCCCTGACTTTGCAGTAATAAAACCGGTAGGTATCACAATCGCGCCCTTGCCGTTTGACTTCAAGGAGTTAATGACATGCTGGATGAAGCAGGTATAGATTGCCATGCTCTCCTTCTTTTTTGCCGGAACGTTAGGTACACCGGCCCAGAAACGCGCAGGTTGAGCTGCAATTTTTTCGCGAGTGTCCGAGAAATCCATTTTGAACGGAGGATTGGAAACCACGTAATCAAACTGTCGCCAAGAAGTTCCTTCATCATTTTTGTGGTAGGGTGAAACAAGTGTGTCTCCTTGAATAGCATGGTCAAGCGATGAAACCAACCCATTGAGCAAAAGGTTTAGTTTCAACATCTTGTTGCTGCGCTGCGATATATCCTGAGCAAATATGGTACACTTGCTATTCCCGATCTGATGGGCAAGAGCCATTAGCAGTGTACCTGTACCGGCCGATGGGTCGTAGGCTTCGATATTGTGCAAGTCTTCATTCTCGTCTACCAGAAGACGAGCCATAATGGTGGCTATGGCGTGAGGTGTATAATATTCCGCATACTTTCCTCCTCCGGCTGTATTATAGTCTTTGATAAGATATTCAAAGATTGTGGCAAAGAAGTCGTAGCCTTTCTCGTCGGAAAATGCCTCTTCGAAAGAGAAGCCAACGAGTTTATCAACTAAGGCTCGTGCAAATGCGGGGCGTTGGTCAACATCGGTTACGTATGGTGTCAGGCGTTCAAAAAGCGGTATCTTTGTGTTCTGAGTGGTCTGGGTAGAGAAAATGTCGATATTCTGTTCGGCGATGTCAGTCATAGTAGCATCGAAGATCTCATCGAAATTGCCTTTGCTTTGGTTGTTCCAAAGTTTATAAAGAAGATGCTCCGGCTGTAATTTAAGAGTCTCAGGCGGTAGGAATACCAACAGCAACTCACGTTCTGAATCACTTAGTTCAGAATAGGCAAGTTCCCAATGCTCAGCATGGGATATTTTCTTTGCAAGGGGACTTTTGGCTTTTTTAAGTTCATGGCCAAATTTGTCATTCAGGAATTTGAACAAGAAAATCTGAGTGATAATCTTATATTCATTACCATCATTTCCGAGTCCGTAGGACTGGCATGTGGCTTTAAGGTCGTCAATAAGACGTATGGTTTTTTCTTTTATACTCATTATGCTGTGGCGTATGTAGCGTTATACTGATTCAGGTATTGACGCGCAATACCGTTCTTTACAAAGTTATAATCCTCAAACGTTGCCTCATCACTGATCTGAGGGAAATGCGAGAGCATGTTGGCAACAATCTGCAATACGGTCTGTTCAAAGTAAGCATCTTTTTTCAGAATGTCGTTTTTGTCATAAACCCGCTGGTCTACGTCTTCCTTTATCATGTTGAGGATTATACTTATTTCATAGTCGCTGAACGTAAAAATCGGTTTTCTTGCCTGTTCTTTGCGTTCAGAGTTTATTTCGCGAATGCGTTTGTGGACACGGGCGAATTTCGCATCGCCGTTATATTTATTCAAAAGGTTCTTATTCGCCTTTTGGATTGTTTTTAGTCGGTCAATTATGGAATCAAGAGCCGCTGTTTCCTCATTGAATTTCGCAATAGAGTCAATCACAAAACCATGCTCCTTGAATCTCTGCATAAAAGCTTCCCGCAGAGTTATAAATTCAGGATCGTCAGGGTCAATATTATCCATAAAAGCGCGGATAGTATCTCTCCATTTGTCCTGAAGTTCGCGTCCTCCAGAAATCAATTTAAGTTCTTCTTCCCCTATTTTGGAGAATGTAAACTCAATGTCTTGCATAGCCTCGTTAACCAGTATGGTGGTCTGCTCGTTGGCATTGAATGCCTCTTTCTGGTTAATGATGGTTATATGATGCTGAACCTCCTTCAGCATATCCGGTAGTTTGGTGAGTTCTACTTTGGCAAACTGAGCCTTTAACTCATCGTCGCCGAATGTGCGGACCAGGTTTCCGCAGTCGCGTGCGGCTTCAAGAACCTTCTTTAGTTTTAGAAGTTCCTCTTTGTCTTGTATGGTGGACACCTCCGAACTGAATTCCTCGACATTGTTTAAGGTATATTCAAACAATGTGTCATGAATATCACGCATGGTATCAAGAATTTCTTGTGGATTTTCAAGCACTTGCGTAAAAGTGTTAGTTACTCCGCTACCATCTTCATTCGGATCGTTAAAGCGGTTTAATTCTTGAAGATATGCCTCGTTGGTTTCCTCAAAGTTACGCTTGATGTCAGCAAAGTCTATGATATATCCGTAGCGATTATTTTTATAAGGACGGTTAACGCGAGTAAGTGCTTGCAGGAGATTATGGTCTTTAAGCTTGCGGCCAAAATAAAGGCGTTTTAATCGTGGAGCGTCAAAACCGGTTAAGAGCATATTGAAAACAATCAGAACATCCACGGTCATATTCTTCTTGAAATCTTTGACAATCTGCTTGCGGGTTTCTTTGTCGTCGGTGTCATGAAGAATAAGACGTGCGTTCACATTTGTTGGGAACGATGCGTTTTTATTCATTTCACGTTGAACTTCGTCCCAATACATAGCCAGATTCTTGGCCTGACCACTGGTTTCACAAATAATCATCCCACCCAATGTATTGTCGCCATGTTGCTGGCGGAATCGGGTAAGATCTGTGATTACGTATCGGATAAGTTCTTTTACGTAGTTCTCATGCTCAATGATTGTAGATTTTTGAACATCTTTCTTCTGAACAAGCTGTTCAAGCTTATCCATGATTTGCGTAAGTTTCTCCTTATACGATGTCTCGATTTCTTCTCGGATTATTTTCAGGGTGTAACCGTCAGCGATCGAGCGGTCATAATAATATGTGTGAAAATAATCGTTAAAGACTGTAGCCGTCGCTTTTTCATTTTTAAGCAAAGGTGTTCCCGTCAGCGCAATCTTGATTGAGTTCGGGTCTGCGTCAAAAAGATTGGCGAGGAAACAACCTCCCGGGCGATAGCCTCGGTGCGCTTCGTCCAGTATGAATACACGCTGAAGATTGGTGGCATAGTCAGGCAGTGTTACCCTTTCTTTGTCTTCGGCAAAACGCTGAATGTTTACCACGGTGATTTCCTGTTTGCCGCTCGCTCCCTGCTGTGATTTATTGTCGCGGAACTGCTCCATAAGTTCCCTGCGGGAATTGGCGGTTGTAACCACCAACCCACGGGCTTCAAACTCCTGTGTAGCTTGCTCCAGCAGATCAAGGCGGTCAACAATAAAATAAAATTTGGCAACTTTGTTTTGTTTGGCAAAGTAGTCATTCAGAAAATATGCGAGATGGTATGAAAGTGCCGTCTTGCCACTTCCTTGTGTGTGCCATACAACCCCGGCAATTGCTCCATCATCAAGATGCTCGCGAATTGCTAATGCGGCAAACATCTGTTGATAGCGCATGATGTGCTTTTGGTCTGTTACCTCTATTTTACCGTCGACTTCCCGCTCTGATTTAACGTAAGCGATACCATACTTAAGGATGAATAATAACCGCTCCGGAGAACACATTGAAGTGATAATCCGATTGGTCGGGGTGTTTGTATCAAGATTGGTTTTATATTCAGGGGTGGTATGAATAACTTCGCAGTTGAAGTCTTTCAATATCTTCTTTTCAAC
>JAIEAO010000130.1 GCA_029071345.1 Muribaculaceae bacterium
TACCAGCACTCTAAAAGGGAAAAGAAGTCGTGCATTTTGTCTGCGCGACTTCGCTCTTTTTTGTATCTTATTAAAGTAGTCTTATTGCTTATCTACTCTTTTCTTCGGACGCGATGTATCGCGTCCCTGCTTTTCACCTCTCACTTCTCACTGATTTCACTTATTTTATCATTTTTTGGTTTGTTTTTTAATTAATATAATGTTATCTTTGTGGAGAGTTATAACCAAAGGAAATGACAGAAATTCAGAAGATATCTCAAACCGTGGATTAACTCGAAAAAAACAGTAACCCAAAATAGATGAAAAAATACCTTATTCTTATGATGCTGGGGGCGATGGTAGCCACCGGCGCTATGGCAGTGAGAACCGAGCGCAGTCTTAAACAATGGGAGTTCTCACGGGATTCGACCGCATGGAAAAATGTGGCCGTTCCTCACGACTGGGCTATCTACGGTCCGTTTGACCGTTCCAACGACCTTCAGAAGGTGACCGTGGAGCAGAACGGCGAGACCGAAGCAACTTGGAAAACAGGACGTACAGGAGGTCTTCCCTACGTCGGTAAAGGATATTACAAGACCACTTTCGAATTGGGCGACACCGCCGGTAAGAGTCAGAGCCTTGTCTTCGACGGGGCGATGAGCCATGCGCGTGTGAAGATCAACGGTAAGGAGGTGGCTTACTGGCCTTACGGCTACAACAGCTTCAGTGTGAATCTCGACGGTGTGGCAAATCCGGGTGAGAACACCGTGGAGGTGAGCCTTGAGAATCCGCCGCAGTCGTCGCGCTGGTATCCGGGCGCAGGTCTTTACAGAAATGTGCATCTGATTGAGACCGACGCAGTGCATGTGCCGGTCTGGGGCACTAACATCACCACACCCTACGTCTCCAAAGAGTATGCCACCGTTCACTTGGTGACCACTCTTGAGGGGTTGAAGAAAGGGGAGTATGTAACTCTTTCGACCGTGATCCGCAATGCCGACGGCAAGGAGGTTGCTTCCGACACTCACAGCTATAAATATTATCCCGGCGTTGACCTGAAACAGAATTTCATCGTCAACGATCCCTCTCTCTGGACTCCCGAGAATCCGGCGTTATACACCGCCGAGACCAAGGTGAGTATGAACGATAAGGTTGTGGATGATTACACCACCCGCTTCGGCATCCGCAGCGTGGAGGTGCGCAACGGCGTAGGTTTCTTCCTCAACGGCGAACCGGTGAAATTCCGCGGCGTCTGCCTGCATCACGACCTCGGGCCGTTGGGCGCGGCCGTGAATAAGGCTGCTATCCGTCATCAGCTCGAAATGATGAAAGAGATGGGCGCGAACGCTGTGCGCACGAGCCACAATATGCCGGCTCCCGAGCTTGTTGAGCTTTGCGACGAACTCGGCCTTATGCTGATGCTTGAGCCGTTCGACGACTGGGGCTTCCGTCCGAAGAGCCTTAACGGCTACGGCACAATCTTCAACGAATGGGCCGAGAAAGATGTAGTCAACATGGTGCGTCACTACCGCAACAACCCTTCGGTGGTGATGTGGTCGGTAGGTAACGAGGTTCCCAGCCAGTGGTGGGAAGATGGTCTTTCGGAGCTTACGATGCTTCAGGATATCGTTCACCGCGAAGACCCGACACGCCCCGTAACCTGCGGTATGGATCAGGTGAAGGCCGTAATCGACAACGGTTTCGCTGCCGAACTCGACGTGCCCGGTTTCAATTACCGTGTGCACCTATACGAAGAGGCATTCCCGAAATTGCCGCAGAATATTCTTCTCGGTTCAGAGACCACCTCGACCGTTTCCTCGCGTGGTAAATATTATTTCCCCGTAGAGAAAGCCGCCGATGTGGTGCGCGGTGACAACCAGAGCTCAAGTTATGATGTGGAATACTGCTCATGGAGCAATATCCCCGACGATGACTTTGCGGCGGAAGATGATCTTCCTTACGATATGGGTCAGTTCGTATGGACCGGCTTCGATTATCTCGGCGAACCATCACCCTACGATACCGACGCATGGCCCTCGCACAGCAGCTACTTCGGTATCGTCGACCTCGCTTCGATCCCCAAAGACCGCTATTATCTCTACCGCTCGAAATGGAACAAGGACGACCAGACAATCCATATCCTTCCCCACTGGAACTGGGCCGGTCGCGAAGGTCAGGTTACACCGGTCTTCGTCTACACCGATTCACCCAAGGCCGAGCTTTTCATCAACGGCAAGAGCCAGGGGATGAGGGCGAAGAACGACTCCACCAATATGAACCGCTACCGCCTGATGTGGAACGAGACTGTCTATGAGCCGGGTGAGGTTAAGGTGGTGACATATAACGCCGACGGCACCAAGTCGGGCGAGAAATCGATCCGCACCGCCGGTAAGGCCGACCATCTCGTGCTTACGGCTAACCGCAAATCGCTCAATCCCGACGGTGAAGACCTCGTATATATCACCGTGCAGGTGGCCGATAAGAACGGCAACATCGTGCCGACCGATGAGCGCGAGGTGAAGTTCAGCGTCAAGGGAGACGGCACATTCCGCGCCACAGCCAACGGCGACCCCACAAGCCTCCGTGCGTTTGAGAAGCCGGTGATGGACCTCTTCAGCGGCGCGGCAACGGCTATCGTACAGGCCGGCGACAAACCGGGAGAGATTGTGTTCGAGGCCAGTGCCAAAGGTGTGAAGGGCGCCAAGCTGGTGATCCCTGTGGTAAGTGATAAGTAATAAGTAATAAGAATAGACAACTATCGAAGCGGAATATCGACACTTGCGAGCAAGTGTCGCTCCGATTGGCGCAGCGGAGGGGCTGTTGCTTGCAACTGCCCACTGTAGATGTCGGCTGATATTCGTATACATTAAACATTAACTAAATATAATAACTTAAAATCATTCCTGACATGGAAAGCATGAAAGAAAAAATCCAGAAGATTTTCGAAGAAAGATTCGGAGAAAAAGGCACGCTTTACGCTTCTGCCGGACGTATCAACCTCATCGGTGAGCACACTGACTATAACGGCGGTTTCGTGTTCCCGGGTGCTATCGACAAAGTGATCATGGCCGAAATCCGTCCGAACGGCATGGAAAAGGTAAGAGTGTTCTCAATCGATATCAACGAGTATGTAGAGTTCGGTCTTAAAGAGGAAGATGCACCCTCAGAGAGCTGGGCACGCTACATCTTCGGTATCTGCCGCGAGATCCAGAAACGCGGCGGCGAGGTTAAAGGTTTCGATGCTGTATTCGCCGGCAACGTGCCCCTCGGTGCGGGTCTTTCTTCTTCAGCCGCTCTTGAGAGCTGCTTCGCTTTCGCGCTTAACGACCTTTTCAACAACAACACTATCGACAAGTTCGAGCTCGCCAAGATCGGCCAGAGCACAGAGCATAACTATTGCGGCGTGAACTGCGGTATCATGGACCAGTTCGCTTCCGTATTCGGACGCAAAGGCAACCTCATGCGTCTCGACTGCCGCTCGATGGAATATGAGTATTTCCCCTTCAACCCCGAAGATTACGAACTCGTGCTTGTTGACTCACGCGTTAAGCATGAACTCAAAGATTCCCCCTACAACAAACGCCGCGAAAGCTGCGAGCGCGTGGCAAAGCGTCTCGGCCTTGAGACACTCCGCGATGCCACTATGGAGGCTCTCGATGCCATCAAGAGCGATATCACCGCAGAAGATTACTTCCGTGCTAAATTCGTGATCGGTGAGAAAGAGCGCGTCCTCGCTGTTTGCGATGCTCTCAACGCCGGCGACTACGAGACCGTAGGTAAGAAGATGTATGAGACTCACGAAGGCCTCTCAAAAGATTATGAGGTGAGCTGCGAAGAGCTCGACTTCCTCAACGACGTAGCTAAAGAGATGGGCGTTACAGGTTCACGCATCATGGGCGGCGGCTTCGGCGGTTGCACAATCAACCTCGTGAAAAAAGATCTCCACGATAAATTCATCAAAGAGGCCGTAACACGTTTCAATGAGAAATATGGCCACGAGCCGATGATCTACGACGTGGTTATTTCCGACGGCGCACGCAAAATCGAAGAGTAAGCGATGAAGATTACAAGCAGCGTACACCCCTCTCCCAAGGGAGACATCACCTGGTATGAGATCACCAACGCACAGGGTGCGTCGGTGACTCTCAGCACCATGGGCGCGGGCATCGTGAAAGTATGCGTGCCCGACAAGGATGGCAAAATCGAGAATGTGGCCCTCAGCTATGCCGAGGCTGCCGACTATATCGCCGACGGCCCCTGCTTAGGTAAGTGCCCCGGCCGCTTCGCCAACCGTATCGAGAACGGTCACCTCGAAATCAACGGCAAGGAATATCAACTCACCATCAACAACGGCCCCAATGCCCTTCACGGTGGTCCCGAAGGTTTCCAGAACCAGAACTGGGATGCCGAAGTGCTCGAAGACGGTGTGAAATTCACATATCATGCTAAAGACGGCGAGGAGCAGTATCCCGGCAACATGACCGTGACTGCCACTTACCATTGGAGCGAAGACAACGTGCTTTTGCTCGACTTCCACGCCGAGACTGACGCCGATACCGTGGTCAACCTCACCAACCATGCCTACTGGAACCTCGACGGAGCCGATGCCGGCAAGATCTTTGACCACAAAATGAAGATCAAAGCCTCCAAATGGCTTCCGCAGACAAAGTTCAGCGTGCCCAACGGCGTGATCGCCGCTACCGGTGGCAGCCCGATGGATTTCCGCGTGGCAAAACGCATCGGTGAGGATATCGAGCGCGACTTCGAAGCGTTGAAGATCGGCAAAGGTTACGACCATTGCTGGGCATTCGACGGTTGGGAACCCGGCAAGATGATAGTAAACGCCGTGGAACTCGAGGCAGCCAAGAGCGGCCGTAAGCTCTACATGTCTACCGACCAGCCCGGTGTGCAGATCTACACCGGCAACTGGCTCGACGGATCGCCCAAGAACTGCAGCGGCAAATCCTACGAAGACTACGACGGCGTAGCGATCGAGATGCAAGGCTTCCC
>JAIEAO010000131.1 GCA_029071345.1 Muribaculaceae bacterium
GCCTCGACTTTCAATCAAATTATCAGAGTTCATTTATATATAACATTTAATAGCGCTAAAAAGGTGAATCTAAAGCTTATTTATCGTAAATCTACTATTTGGGCTTTTGGAAATTTTGATTTCTGATATTCAAAATCCGAAGTTTTAAACGTAGAGTTATACTCAATTGAATTTATCGTAATCACACTTTTATATCCGCTTTTTAAAACTATTGAAATAATCTCCGGTTTTAGCGTCTTGGCATTTAAAGTTACATCGAGGGTTTTTACCTCATTGCTTTTCTTCTTCGGTGACAGCGTAATGGTATATTTCCCTGTTCGTTTGGATTTTGAGAAAGAGGGTGTAAACGCCGAATAATACCCTTTGATATATTCGAGCGGATTGCACTCTCTTAGCTCCGATGCCGTGGGAGTTACTATTGTGGTTTCTTTAGTAGCCGCATTGTAGGTCCACAGGTTTTTTCCATTATACCATGTTGAAGATGCAGGTGATGACAGAGTGAACTTTGCCCCGGAGGCTTTGAGTGTACCTGCCATTTTGCCCTGATCTGAAGACAGTGTGAATTTGCAATTCACCCCCTTTGCCGCTTTGAGATTGTCTGATGCCCGCTTCATTATGTCGGCAGCAGTAGTAGCCGATAGGCCTTTTATCGGTGCGATAATGAGCATCGCGAGGAGCATTGCAATTTTAGATATATTTTTTAGTCTCATTGGTTTGATTTTCTGAATTTCAATTTGTCAATATGACAAGTTGACAGAAGTTAAGTTTAGACGCTTGCCAAAATATTTTCAAGTTCCATCGGGTCTACAAGCACGGCGCGAGGTTTACCGCCCTGCGACGGGCCTACTATACCGCAAGCCTCAAGCTGATCCATAATCTTACCGGCACGGTTATATCCGATGCCATATACACGCTGAAGACTCGATGTTGAAGCTGTTCCGGAAGAAACGACGCGTCGGGCGGCCTCTTCAAACAATGGGTCGCGGTCTGTCATTGGTCCTCCGGTGGCTCCTCCTCCTTTACCATCTTCCGAAGACATCGGTGGTTCCGGAAGCAGATAAGGACCGGGTGCATTCGGCTGACGGCTGATATATTCGCTGATCTTCTCGATTTCAGGAGTATCGATGTAGGCACACTGCACTCGGGTCATATCCGAGTTGTGGAATATCAGCATATCGCCCATACCGATCAACTGTTGCGCACCTGTGGTGTCGAGAATTGTCTTTGAGTCGATACCGGAAGATACCTTAAACGAGATTCTTGCCGGGAAGTTGGCTTTAATCATACCCGTAATGACATCGGTCGACGGTCTCTGTGTCGCAAGAATTACGTGCATTCCCACAGCGCGAGCCTTCTGAGCAAGACGTGCGATAGGCATCTCCACATTCTTTCCGGCAGTCATGATAAGGTCGGCAAACTCATCGACTACGACAACTATGTATGGTAAGAACTTGTGTCCTTCCCGAGGATCAAGCACACCCTCCTTAATCTTGGCGTTGTATTCCTCGATATTACGGGTGTGTGCGTTTTTAAGGAGCGTGTAGCGGTCGTCCATCTCGATGCAAAGAGAATTCAGCGTTGCTTCCACTTTTTTCATATCTGTAATGACCGGTTCATCAGTGTCGGCGTCTTCAGGGATAACGGCCATATAATGATTCTTCAGCTTGTTATAAAGACTGAACTCTACCGATTTCGGGTCGATCATTACAAATTTTAATTGATATGGAGCCCGACAATATAGCAATGATGCTATCATCGCGTTCAAGCCTACAGATTTACCCTGACCTGTGGCTCCGGCTACAAGCACATGCGGCATCTTGGCAAGATCGGTGATGAAAACTTCATTAGAAATTGTAGATCCCAGTGCCATCGGGAGTTTACATTTGCTTTCCTGATATTTGCGTGAGCGGATCACGGTCTGCATATAAACGGTCTGCGGATGCTTGTTTGACACTTCGATACCGATAGTGCCCTTACCCGGAATCGGGGCAATGATTCGCACACCTTTAGCCGCGAGGCGCATGGCTATGTCATCGCTGAGATTACGTATTTTAGAGATCTTGATACCTTTGTCAGGCACGATTTCATACAGTGTAACGGTTGGTCCTACTGTAGACTGGATATCTATAATTGGAATACCAAATTCCAATAGTGTGGTTTCAATCAGCTTCTTATTCTCAAGCTGTTCCTCAGCATCCACGTTGATATAGTTACCTCCCTCCATCATAAGATTATAGGGCGGAAACTTATAATGCACAGACTCCCAATAGTCAACTTCTGATTTGAACTGCTTCTTTTCAACCTGATCAATCTGGTTGACATGAACCACCATCTTATTTCCCTGTTCTGTATCGTCAGTTTTCTCTTCTTTTTCCGGAGTGTCAACGGATTCTATCTCTTCTGAGTTCTCCTCTGCTTTCTCGGAAGTCTCTGCATTAAGATTCTCGGTATCCGGTTCAACCGACTCAACCGACTCAACCGATTCTGTGTTTTCTCCTTCGGCTGCTTCTTTGCCATCATCCTGTGAAGAGGAGGACTGTATATTACTTTCAAGCTCTTCTTCGGGTAATTCGTCGAGAACGTATGGCTCACCGAATGATACATTCGAAGGATCTTGATAATTAGGCTCCTTCGGATTGGAATCAGTGCTTTCTCCGGCTCTAAGGTCATCAATGAGTTCCTTCTCGGCGTCGCGGTCCAAAGCTTCCTGACGCGCGCGTTCGGCAGCCTTCTCCTCAGCTATGATGCGGCGCCGTTCCATCTCCGCTGCATATTTCTTACGAATCCATACCACCACATCGTTCAGGCATATAATCACAAACAATGCAACCATGAAGAAGCACAGAAGGTATGAGCCGTATCCTATGAATCGGTTTATGTATTCATAGACATAATGAGCATGATAGCCACCCCAATTGACGTATGTGTTTGTAACTACACCTGTGATACCCACGATCAGTGAGACGGTAAGCAATGCTACAAAACACTTGATAGTGAAATTGACGCTCTTGAATTTTGGATGACCCGTAAGGAGCTTCATACACATTGCTCCCAGCCAGAATATTATTACAAAAGATCCGACTCCGAAGCTACGGTTAATAAGTATTTCCGACAGTCTTGCGCCTCCTTCTCCACCCTGGTTGGAGATTCTTGCAGCTCCACCTACGGGTGTGCTGTTAATTATCGCTTGATCCTTTATGCAAGTCGAGAAATATGATATGAATGAAAGCAAAAGATAGATTGCCAGACATCCGAGTAAAATGCCGACAATCTGTTTGAGCATTGGCGACTGGAAAAATGCCTTTATGCTCGCAACCATTTCCGCTAAAGACTGACCACTCCCGGGTTGTTTGGCCTCTTTCTGTTTTTTCTTAGGCTTGGAATTTCGGCTTGAGCGTCTCGGGGGGTTGCTGTTATTATCTTGCGGTTCATTCTCCGGGGTTGGAGAAATCACAGGCGGTTCTTCATTCTCTATGTGAGGTGTATATATTTCGTAATTATCCATGTGTTGCAGTTGGTAATTGCATAGGATTACCAAACTACAAAATTAATCAAAAATAATCAAATTACGCCCCTTTGAGAAATAAAAATATTATCAATTATAGTTCTGTTGATATTGGATTGTCTGTTGCGGATATTGAGTCGTTATTCTCAATGAGTGTTTTTGTTATAGCTTCTATGCTGTCGCCCGGCATCGTGAGAATTGTGTCAGTCGAAATTTTATCTTGTTCATTTCTTTCCAATATCTTAACACTCGGTTTCTTTGCGGTTTTTGTTGTCGGAATCCAAGTAATATCAGCATCCTCAATTGCATTTTGCTCCATATCCTTACGTCCTGGAACAATAATAACCGGCATTCCGGGTTCAACCAACTCCACAAGTTCGAGAATATTTTCATTTTTTATGCGTATACAGCCATGGCTCGCGCGGCTTCCGATGCTCCAGGGTGCGCAAGTGCCATGTATACCGATTTGAGATGTTGTCGGAATTTTAATACGGATGAAACGCGGCCCGAATTGACCTTTCTTATCGGAGGTTACACCATTATCATCCGTAAAGAGCCAATCGGTGCTGTCGTATATTCCTTCTACTGAGAAAAATCCCTCGGGAGTGCAGGAATCCCCTTTCTTATGTTTGGTTCCATAATTTTTCGCGCAGGCCATGCCGTATGTTTTTTCAGTTCTTCCATACTTGTCGAATAATATGACTTTCATTCGTCCCTTGTCTACGGCGATGAACTTGTCAAACTTACTGCATAAAAGTTTATAGGCATACTCAGGCGATTCTTCTATAATCAATGGTATAATACCTTCGGCATATTTCTCAGAATCTTCGCTTTCATTCATGAACTCCTTTAAATCCTCAGGTGCCTTTGAGTGTGGAGTTGTTGCTATAGTCTCCGGCATTTCCTCAATCACTGCTTCCTCGATACTGTCTGATACTACTGAAATTTCATTATCGGACGCATCCGAAGATTTATGCTGACAACCTGATGTAATTGCTACCAATATGATGGCAAGAATAGGAAGGATTCGCAAAGTTTGACAATATGAATGTTTAGCCTTAGACATGTCTCGTTTTTAAGTGGTGCAAAATTAATAACTTAATGATAAATTAACAACACTTGACTATTATAAATGTTTCGCATCATAGTGATATTATCCTAAAATAGAGGAGCCGGATTTTAAAGTTTTAAAGTTTTGTGGGTACAGGCAATGGAAATCTGAGGATTTTTTGTTAAATTCGCATTTAAATGAGCATATCAAAAATTTTAGGAATATCCATATTGGTAATTATATGGATTTGGCTTGTATGGATGCTTATCGCGGCAGGCGGTTTCAATCTGAAGAATATACTGATAGCCGCGATGACTGGCATTATCATATTTGTGCCGCTTTATAAAAAATATTTTGGTAAGAAATGAGCATACTGAATAAGATAGATCGCCCCGAAAATCTCAGGCAATTGTCGCCTGCCGATCTGCCGGAATTGTGTGCGGATATACGCAGATTCATGATCGAGAATCTGTCGCACAATCCCGGTCATTTCGGATCGAGCATGGGTGCAGTCGAGATTATAGTGGCTTTACATTATGTATTAAATACTCCTCGCGACCGTGTAGTCTGGGATGTAGGTCATCAGGCATACGCCCATAAAATTCTGACCGGACGGCGTGATCTTTTTCCGAATCAGCGCACACAAGGTGGCATCAGCGGATTCCCATTCCCCGCCGAGAGTGAATATGACACTTTTGTCTGCGGTCATGCCGGAAACTCAATTTCCGCAGCTCTCGGTATGGCTATAGCTGATCTTAATTCTCCCGGTGAAGAAGACCGTAAGACAGTGGCCGTAATCGGAGATGCGTCGATAAGCAACGGGTTAGCCTTCGAAGGGTTGAACAACGCCTCTATAAATCCTAATAATCTTCTGATCATTCTTAACGACAACGATATGTCGATCGATGATCCGGTAGGTGCCATGCACAGGTATCTGCTGGAACTGACCACCTCGCCCAGTTATAATAAGATGAGATTCAAACTCTACAATCTCTTCAAGAAGATGGGTCTTATCAATGATAAGAGAAAGGGGTTGTTGCTTCGATTCAGCAATTCATTGAAAGCGTTGATTGCTGCGCATCAGAATATCTTTGAAGGTCTTAATATCAGATATTTCGGCCCCTTTGACGGAAATGACATCAATAAGGTGGTCAAGGTTCTCAATGAGATAAAGGATATGAAGGGACCGCGTATTCTGCATCTGCGAACAGTCAAAGGCAAAGGATACAAAGTGGCTGAAAAGAATCCTCAGGCCTGGCATGCACCCGGCAATTTCGATCCGGAGACCGGTGAGAAAATCAAATCAGTATCAGGAAATCCGTTGTGGCAGGAGGTGTTTGGTGATACACTCGTGGATATTGCATCAAAAGATGACAGAGTGGTCGGTATTACAGCCGCAATGCTTTCCGGCACTTCGATGTCTAAAATGATGGATAAATTTCCGAAACGCACATTCGATGTCGGAATTTCCGAAGGTCATGCTGTCACGTTTGCCGGAGGTTTGGCGGCCGCCGGAAAGAAACCTTTTGTAGCGATATATTCATCGTTCCTGCAGAGAGGTTTTGACAATATCATCCATGATGTTGCGATACAAGGCTTGCCGGTTGTGTTTTGCATAGACCGGGCAGGGCTCGTTGGAGAAGATGGAGTGACTCATCACGGCTTATTCGATATGGTATATTTACGGATGATACCTAATATCATTGTGTCATCTCCGATGGATATTGCGTCGCTCAAAGCCTTGATGCGCATTGCTGATAAGGAGTCGGGTCCGATGGCTATTCGCTATCCCCGAGGCAGTGCTGAAGGTGATCCTGATTCACCGGTCATGGAACTGACCGTAGGCAAAGGACGTCAGATTCATCAATCCTCAAATGCAAGGGTTGCGATTCTTACGATTGGTCGCGTTGGTAATGATGCTCTTCAAGCTGCCAGAGAACTTGCCGCTGAGGGTATCGACATAGATGTGTTCGACATGATATGGGTAAAGCCCCTTGATGTCGAAATATTGAAAAAAGTTGCCGGCAAATATGATGCTGTTCTGACAGTCGAAGATGGCGCGAGAAATGGCGGATTTGGTTCTGCCGTGACCGAGGCATTGACCGAATTGGATTATCATAAAGATATAGTTCGGTTAGGTGTGCCCGATGAATGGATTTATCACGCAAAAGTCGGGCAGCTTAGAGCCGCCAGTGAGATCGATGCCCGAGGTATAAAAAAGAATGTAGTTGACCTCCTCAAAAAGATTGCAGAATAATGAAGATAGTCATAGCCGGAGCAGGAGAAGTTGGTACTCATTTGGCCAAGATGCTTTCCAATGAAGATCAGGATATCATTCTGATCGATAGCGACCAGTCGAAGCTGGATGTTATCGATGCGAACTATAATCTGATGACTTGGAATGGCTCTACGTCTTCATTCAGCAGCATGCACGATGTGGGTATTTCCAATACGGATCTATACATAGCTGTTACCCCCTATGAGACCCGTAATATCACGAGTTGTGCGATAGCCAAACGTCTCGGTGCCAAAAAGACGGTGGCCCGCATTGACAACAGCGAATTTCTTGTGCAGGATAATAAGAATATACTCAAGCAGATGGGTGTTGATTTTCTTATCTATCCCGAGAATATCGCTGCTCAGGATATAGCTGTGTCTCTTTATCACAACTGGGCGCGTTACTGGGGTGAACTTCATAACGGAGGTTTAGTCCTGATCGGTGTTAAGTTGCACGATAATTCGCCGCTGATAGATTGCAAATTGAAAGATCTGCCGGTCTCTACCCATGATTTTCATGTTGCAGCTATCAAACGTAAGAGCACAACAATCATTCCTAATGGTAATGATGAGATTATGCGTGATGACATAGTATATTTCATTACCACACCTCCTTACATCCAAGAAGTTCGGGAACTTTGCGGCAAAAAGAAACGGATAATCAAGAAAGCGATGATTATCGGTGGCAGTCGGATTGCTCAGCGATTCGCTAAATTATATGGAGAGGAATTTCATATAAAAATCATTGACAATAACAAAGAGAACTGCGAGATGATGGCGACCGAATTGCCGGATTGCGAGATAGTGTATGCAGATGCTCTTGACATTGAAGTGCTACGGGAAAACAATATCTATCAGTATGATGCATTTCTGGCTTTGACATCCTCTTCCGAGACTAACATCCTCCTCTGCCTGACAGCAAAAGAATTCGGCGTACCGAAAACTATAGCCGATGTAGAGAATCTGCAATTCTTGAGTCAGGCGGAGAACTTGAACATAGGCACCACAATCAACAAGAAACTTTGTGCGTCGAGCCATATCTTCAAGATTCTTCTTGATGCCGACGAGAACAATTCCAAATTCCTCGCACTCGCAGACGCTGAGGTGGCCGAGATATTGGTTAAATCGAAAGCAAAGATAACCAAGGCCCCGGTTAAAGACCTTAAGTTGCCGTTTGGTATGACATTGGCAGCACTGGTGAGAGGTGATGAAATACAGTTGATCGGTGGTAACACCCACATTCAGGAAGGTGACTTCGTGGTAGTCTTCTGCCTTTCCGGCACAATCCACAAAATCGAAAAGTGGTTCAACTAATCCCCTGCGAAGCCCTCGCCGAATACGAACGCACCCACAATCCCGGCTAAGTCACTCCTCGGAAACTTAGTGTTGTTTCAGGAATTTTATCCAGGAATAGAGTTTCCTATTCTTTAGATACTGCAGGTCGTTACCATGCTTATATGCTTCTCTTTCAAATGAGATGTTATAATAGGCTTCCTTCCAATTTTTATATTGAAAGAGTCTGATTAACCATTCGATAAGATAAACTATATAAAATGGAATAAACAGCAGTTCGCGTTGTTGAGCAGTATGGATACGTTCATGATTAATCACATACTTATTAATCCAACTCGTATCCCTCGCCCAAAACGTTCCGAACAAATTCACGCAATACCCCTTCGGTATCAATCTACACTTTACTACCATCGTCTATATTCTTTTAAACCCATCTTAGCACCTCTCTAATTTTACTAACGTACAATTAAATTAAGTATTGGCTGGGCTTAGTCATACAGACAGTGAAAATAAGCCCGGCCTTAGTAACACGATGCACAATAGTGTACCAAACATTCTCAATGTTTTTTCATTTGTTTAAAATGATTTTTTGTTTCATAGCTCCCATGAAGCAAATTGAGGGGGTACTTACCTAACACAAAAAGAAAAAGCATGAAGCTATTGACTATTACCGTTATGAAGCTCTGGACTGCTTGACACAAATAATAGACAACAGCCCATGCTTCGTTAATGTATATATTTATTTTATACACACCACGAAAGCATGAGCGACTTGCCATTATCCTTGTGTCGTTGTGAAATTGTCCAGATTCCATAACAGGGATAATTTTCAAATGCTCATTCTAATTATGTACGC
>JAIEAO010000132.1 GCA_029071345.1 Muribaculaceae bacterium
CTGAAAATCAACTATATAATAAAATGTTTCAGATTTGCTTGTCACAGAGTGGTGGCTATCGTTGTCATGTGATAAAACAACATGACAATGAAATCAAGTATCATTTTCTTTTCCATATTAGCTTTTGGCAACTTGGTGTGTCATTCCCAAACTCAGGAAACAGATACAACCGATGTGAGAAATCTCGCGGAAGTCGTAATTGAGGCTTCTAAAGTGATTCATAAGCCGGACCGCGACATTTTCTTTCCCAATAAGGAGGCGGTGGCGAATTCGCAGAACGGTATGCAATTGATAAGAAACCTCATGATACCGTCCGTGATGGTCAATGACATAATGGGGAGCATCAAAAGTTCTGGAGAAACGGTGCAGGTGCGTATCAACGGCCGAGAGGCGACTATCGCGCAAGTGAAGGAACTTTTGCCTGAAACTATCAGGAAGGTTGAATATATTGATAATCCCGGTCTTCGATACAATGGCGCAGCTGCGGTGCTGAATATAATAGTGTCAAATCCGACGGTAGGCGGATCACTGATGCTGCAGGCTATGCCGGCGCTTAATTGTGCGTGGGGTGAGAATTATGGATCTCTTAAAATCAATAAAGGGAGGTCGCAATTCGGTGTCAACGCCTATTATAAGTTGACAAACAAGGTTAATGTCCATCGTGAATATTCTGAAAAATTTACATATGAAGATGGATCGTCGCTAATCCGAACTGAAACACCGGTAGGTGGTTATCTGACTGACACCAACGGTTCTTTATCATTTGATTATAGTTACATAAAGCCGGATACTACGGTTATATGGGTTGGACTAAGTGGTTTCAAACGATGGGATGACGGAAAGCTCTATGAGGGGATTCTGAAGTTGAGCAACGGGCAATCAGATATTCGGTTGCGTGATGAAAACCATCAGAATTCTTTTACCCCGAATCTGTCTGCCTACTGGGAGCAACATTTCCGCAAAGATCAGCTTTTAGTTGTCAATGTCAATGCGTCTCTGTATAGCGGTTCTTCCAGCCATCGATATGTAGAGCAAGGTTTTGATGATGCCCGGATATTGACAGACGTTGGAACAGAGATAAAGGAGAATAATAAGGCGATCGGAGTTGAAGCTAATTACATCAAGAGATTTCGGTCCTCCAATCTTACTTTCGGTGGTTCTTATTCCGCCTACAGAAACAAGGGAGAATATTCATCGCCAAGCAATTATATTTATCGGCAGAATCGTGATGAGGCATATTTTTTCGGAGAATATCTTCAGAATATAGGGAAAGTCACTATCGCAGGAGGATTAGGAGTAAATTATCTGCATTATGCGATAAAAGATACGGAGGATGGTAATGATTCTTGGAATTTCCGCCCACAGTTTTCAATATCGTATAGAATCAGCAGGCATCACCGCCTCCGAGCCAGTTTGCGGTCATGGCAAACAGCTCCAAGTCTATCGGAGACGAGTATTGTGCCGCAACAGATAGATGGGTTTCAATGGAGGATTGGTAATCCTAACTTGAAAAACTCTACGTCCTACCGCCTTGCACTTAGATATTATCTTGACTACTCACGATGGCAATGCAATGTATCTGTAAGAGGTTACGCAAGTCCGAACGCCATAGCACCAACTATGCAGTGGGAGGATGGCAAACTGATTACATCTTATGAAAACAGCCGAGGGTTAAAAACCTTGAGTTTCTCGGTGTCTCCGCAAGTTGAGATTATCCCCCGCTGGCTTATCTGCTCAGGAAATATCCAATATAAGATTGAGAAGATGATGGGGAACACCTATAAGCATTATAACCGAAACTGGAGCGGCGATATATCGGCTATGGCGCAGCATTGGGGATTCTCCTTACTCGCTCAGTATTCGAAGGCGCAGAAAAGCCTATATGGCGAAATTATCTCATGGGGTGAATCGATGTCTTTACTCTCATTGAGCTACCGATGGAGATGGTTTGAATTTACCGGTGGAGTATATTGCCCTTTTACCAAGTATGATCAGGGGTCGCGATCGCTAAACCGATATAATACAAACTCTTCCCGCATCAGATTGGATATGTCGCCGATGCCATTTGTCCAGATACAGTATAATCTGCAATGGGGAAGAGATAAGCGAGGTGTGAAGCGATTGATTGACAATAATGTCAATGCCGAATCATCATCTGTCGGGTCAAGATAATGGAAAATTTATTATCTTTGTAATCTAATATCTTGCTATGAATTTGAATCCACTATCAATATCAGGTTATTTTTCCAGAGTAATGAAACCGTTATTGAAAATAGCGGTTTTGTTGCTCGTGCTGTTGGCGATGGGTGGCTGCAAGTCAGGGAAGAAGAATGTAAAACCGGATTCTTCACCGCATCATGATATTGTCAAGATAGACAAGCATTCCATCAAGGGGAACAAAGATCAGAAAGCATTGGTGGAGGAGGCTATGACATGGATCGGAGTACCGTATGCATACGCTAAAAGTGACAAAAAAGAGGGTACGGACTGTTCGGGATTAGTGCTCAGGGTCTATCTCGACGTGTTGGATGTAAAACTGCCCCGCAACTCAGCGCAACAGGCGGAGTTCTGCAAGAAGATCGATAAGGAGGATGTAGAGCCGGGTGACTTGGTCTTTTTCGCTACCGGCAAAGATCCCGACAAGATTTCTCATGTAGGGATTATGATAGATAAAGAGAATTTTATCCACGCCTCAACTAAAAAAGGTGTGTTGATATCTCAGCTCAACACACCCTATTATATTCGTACTTTCCGCCAAGCCGGTAGAGTACCACGCTAATTAACCGCCTCTTTCAGTCGCTCCGCATGATTCTTAGCTTCTGCAAAGACTCTTTCGGAAGCACCTTTATCGTCAGGATTAAGAAGCATCATACCGAAGCTAATGATCGGCTCCTGCCATTCGAATCCGCAAAGGTTACTTAGTGCGCGGAACTGTGGGATAAATGACTCGATATCGTAGTGCTGATATCCGTCGGGAGAATAAGCCGCTTCGGGTGCTCCTGTAGTAAAAGACAGTATCAGTTTCTTTCCGTGGAGTGCTGTACCTGTCGATCCGTAGGCGAACCCGTAACTCAACACCAGTTCAAAATAGCGACGCATCAGTGAAGGTGCGCTATACCACCAGAATGGAAATTCGAACACTACGGTGTCTGCCTCTACGAGACGTTTCTGTTCGCGTTCCACATCGATATTGAAATCGGGATACTCTGCATCGAGGTAAACGATTTCTGCTTCAGGCACAAGACGATGAAATTCATCGAGGATTGCACGGTTGGCGATAGAGTTTTTATAATCCGGGTGACCGGCGATTACAAGTGTTTTGCTCATAGTTATAAAGATTTATTTGTTATTCAGATTCTGATTAAAGAAATCCGCTAACTTTATAACAGCCTCAGACACGAAAGGTTCTTTATCAAATTCCTAATTCTTCGCGGATCTTTTTTGTCATTGAAGAGACGATAAGGTCGTAGGAATTCTTCTAAGTTCATAAATTTTCTTCCAACAATTCTTTTACGACTATAGCATTATTATGTTCCCGATCGTGGGAGGAATAGAGGAGTGTTACGGTTGCTTTATCCTCAATCGCGTGCCTTAATGAATCAAATGCCGAATTGGATTTCAACTCGGTTTTATATTTCTCTACAAATTGAGTCCAGCGGTTATCAGGATCAGCGTGGAACCACTCTCTAAGCTCTGTAGATGGGGCTATATCTTTATCCCATAGGTCATAATGAAATGTCTCATGCGATAGTCCCCTTGGCCATAACCGATCTATATATACTCGAAAACCGTCAGAACTTTCTTCCGGATCGTATGCTCTTTTAAGTTGAATTAACTGGGTCATATTTATACTAAATTATTCTTATAATATTAACATATAGAGTTGCTAATACGTTCATATGAAAACCCTTATCGCGTTGATTATCAATAGAGTTTTATTGAAATGGATACGTTAAAGGAACAAATTTATAGGTATGTTGCGAAATCGTGTTCCCTTGCGTAAATTTTA
>JAIEAO010000133.1 GCA_029071345.1 Muribaculaceae bacterium
GACTGGGATGATGAGGAAGCTACCTTTGAGCATCCCAACCTCTCGCTCAACCTCCCCAAAAACGTACAGGACTCCCTTAACCGCCAGCTCCTCGTCTACGACCTCTTCACAGAATACAATGTAAAATCCCTTAACGACGATGGCACTGTAACCTTCTTCGATGAAATACCGTATTATGGAATTGAGGGTTTGGAGGATTCCTTCTATTCTTTCAAAAAATTAAAAGCAGATGGAAAATTATACTCTACATTTACAGCAAAAGATGAGAATGGGCAAACTCAAAAATACCGCATTCCAACATTTGGAGAAGCACAATTACTTGTTACACATTATCCAAGTATGTTTCCCTTCGATTATGATGAAAATCTTAATCCTTATGTAAGATTATGGTATGATTCGAGATTAAATGGTAATGAATTTACAGAGACTGTGTATCTGAAAAATGATGAAAATGGTAATTATAAAGCTGATATAACAGATGAAAGCGATGGTTTTACTGGTGTTACCGAACTGCGTAATAGTAAAAGAGAATCTACTAAAGTTTATTATAATGAGTCCACATTGCCGGCTTACAGTTTGACTCCAATTGATGGTTATAAATCATATACATATTGTCCTTGTTACGGTATTCGATTCAAAAATACAAAGCAATGTGCTGCATATAAGTGGGAATTAAAACACACTGATACAGAACCAATGAATTTCTACCTTTCCATCAAAATTAAGGCTCTTCCGAAAGATTCTGATATCACTGTATCTGATATTACCGATAATAATTCGTATTGGAATAAAGGATATTTGGAATATAACATACCAATAATTGGTGAGAGAAATGCTAATTCTGGCCAAATGGTTAATATACCAAGAGCATATTTTATTACCAGTAGTATGAAAAATTCCACAAATTATATTTACTTTGGTTTTTATGTAACCAGTATGTATATTACTAATTATAATATATACAACAGTATCGGCAGCTTGCCACTTCGTCTCGTGAAGGTTAAAGAGCCTGCGGAGAGCACGCAACCCGCTGAATAAATACGGCCCGCACTAAACCGCGTAGCGGTGATACAACTGCATAGTTGCACCGCTATGCGGCGCTAAAGGATAAATGGTCATGTTAACCCCGGTGATGAAGCCACTCCGTGGCTTCATCACCGGGGCCTATATCCGTAAAGCCGCTATCGCGGCATGGCACCGACGCGACAGTTAGGCCGGAGGCCTAACACGGCCTGTTAACCCCGGGTTGCTTCCTACCCGGGGAGGCGGCACCACCCCACCCAACCGCGTAGCGGTTTGACAGAGAGAGGCCACTGCAAGGAAGCTGCGAAGCGGCAACGCAGCTGTGGTATCGTTAGGCATCTCCACATTCCTTATCGCCGCGTAGCGGTGATACAACTGCATAGTTGCACCGCTATGCGGCGCAACTATGCAGATTACGTTAACCCCGGTTTCTTCGCCACTCCGTGGCTTCATCACCGGGGCCTATATCCGTAAAGCCGCTATCGCGGCATAGCACCGACGCGACAGTTAGGCCGGAGGCCTAACTCCACCAGCACAATGCGACAAACTCGGAGCGAACAGTAGGGTCGCGGCATGCCGCGACCGCCTCGAACCTGCCGCCATGGCACCGGCGCGACGGATAGGCCGGAGGCCCCCATACAACCGCGTAGCGGTTTGACAGAGATAGGCCACTGCAAGGAAGCTGCGAAGCAGCAACGCAGCTGTGGTATCGTTAGGCATCTCCACATTCCTTATCGCCGCGTAGCGGTGATACAACTGCATAGTTGCACCGCTATGCGGCGCAACTATGCAGATTACGTTAACCCCGGTTTCTTCGCCACTCCGTGGCTTCATCACCGGGGCCTATATCCGTAAAGCCGCTATCGCGGCATAGCACCGACGCGACAGTTAGGCCGCCTGTCTAACTGTCGCCGCCCCTAACGGGTGATAGGATGGATACGGTCGGGTGATATATGGATTTTGGGGGATATAGTGATAATTAGTTAAGAGCGGCAGCCTGCGAAGGTCGCCGCTTTCTTTCCATATTCACTACTCAGCAACATAACGCTCAGACGAAATACCGAAGGCATGAGGTTGTTAACAACAACCGCGCCACTTCGTGGCTACGGCGACAAACCCTCAACTGGCGCGACGAAGTAGGGACGCGATATATCGCGTCCTCTGCGAAATTGAAGAATATGAAGCATAGGAACGACGAAGTGGACGCGATGTATCGCGTCCCTACTGGGATGTGGTATGTTGAGTCGGCACTGCTACACTGTAGCGCGTACACTAAAAATGCTGTAAAACATAAGTGGGAATAGGGTGATTATATCATTTTATTTTATAACTTAGCGGTAACAACCCGTTTTTGCTCTCTGATGTGTTGAATTCAGGGTGTAGGGACGAATCGTTTATGTCAATTTGATAAAACCTAAAAATCTAATAACTATGGACCGACATCTCTCACTTAATAAGAATGCACTTGTAACGGCCCTCGCCAAACCGGCTAAGGATTTCACTAAGGAGGATATCATCAACTATATAATCGACAATGATATACAGATGGTGAATTTCATGTATCCCGCAGGCGACGGCAGACTGAAAACTCTCAATTTCGTTATTAACGATCTTGATTACCTCGACACTATCCTTTCGCTCGGTGAACGTGTGGACGGTTCGTCGTTGTTCCCCTTTATCAGCGCCGGAAGCAGTGACCTTTATGTGCTTCCGCGTTTCCGCACGGCGTTCCTCGATCCGTTCGCCGAACTGCCGACTGTGACGATGCTCTGCTCATATTTCGACAAGGATGGAAAACCGCTCGAAAGTTCACCGGAACATACCCTTAACAAGGCTTGTAGAGAATTTGAAAGAGTCACAGGGATGCGTTTCGAGGCAATGGGTGAGCTGGAATATTATGTGATTTCACCCGACACGAATCTTTTTCCGGCTACTGACCAGAAAGGTTATCACGAGAGCGGACCGTTTGCGAAATATAACAACTTCCGCACTCTCTGCATGAACTATATCGCCAAAACCGGAGGGCGGATTAAATATGGTCATAGCGAAGTGGGTAACTTCACCCTTGATGGACTTAACTATGAGCAGAACGAAATTGAGTTCCTCCCTGTTGATGCTGAGGAGGCTGCCGATCAGCTCGTTCTCGCCAAGTGGGTCATCCGCAACTTGGCTGCTAAGGAGGGTTATGATGTAACGTTTGCGCCTAAGATTACAACCGGTAAAGCCGGGTCAGGTCTGCATATCCACATGCGAATCACCAAAGACGGAAAGAATATGGTGCTCGACGCAGACCGCAAGTTGAGCGATACGGCGCGTAAGGCTATCGCCGGACTGATGAAACTCGCGCCGGCTATTACGGCGTTCGGCAACACAAATCCTACAAGTTATTTCCGTCTTGTTCCTCATCAGGAAGCACCGACTAACGTCTGCTGGGGCGACCGCAACCGATCGGTATTGGTGCGTGTTCCTCTCGGCTGGACGTCGGGCAATGATATGTGTAAGATTGCCAATCCTGGCAGTGATGCCGGTGAGGTGGATGCTACCAAGAAGCAGACATTTGAGATCCGCAGCGCTGACGGTTCGGCGAACGTCTATGAACTGTTGGCTGCGTTGGCTGTAGCAGCGAGATATGGCTTTGAGTTGGAGAATGCACTTGAAATCGCTGAAAAAACTTATGTGGATGTCAATATCCATAGCGAGGAGAATGCCGACAAACTTGCTGCTCTCGACAGTCTCCCAATTAACTGCGCACAGTCGGCAGACTGTCTGGAGGCTACACGTGAAATCTTTGAGCGTGCCGGTGTATTCTCACCCGGCATGATTGACGGCATTATGGCTCGTCTGCGCAGCTATGATGAGGAAGAGGCTAAGAAGGCTCTGAATGACAAAGAGTTGATGCAGAAGCTCGTTAACCGCTATTTCCACTGCGGATAATTCTTCATATATACCGAATACAAATAGGGCTGATTCCCGCAAAGGAGTCAGCCCATACTATATGATATTCCGTTATATATTAACTGATTAATCGAAGATTGCGTCCCAATCTTTCCAGACAGGTTCGTAACCGTTGGCGCGGATTGCCTCGGCCACTGCTGCCGGTGATCGGTCGTCGCTTACTTCAAACTGTTCGAGCGCATCCGGCGATGTGGCGTATCCTCCCGGCTCGGTCTGGCTGCCGGCACTCATAGATGTAACGCCCAACTTCATGATGTTGTCGCGATAGAAGGGTGCTTCACGTGTAGAGAATGAGATATCGATGTCGTGGTCGAAAATGCGGAATGCCAGCGTAAGTCTGGCGAGTTCGCGGTCATTGATAACGACTTTAGGCTGATAGCCGCTTTCCGACGGACGCATTCTCGGGAAATTCACCGAAAAACGTGAACGCCAATAGCGTTTTTGCAGGTAGCGAAGATGACGAGCCATCATCACCACATCCGCACGCCAGTCTTCAAGACCTAACAGCACACCCATTCCGATCTTATGCACTCCGGCTTCTCCCATTCGGTCGAAACCGTTGAGTCGCCATGCGTAGTGGCTTTTCATTCCTCGCGGATGATAGTTTTTGTATGCGTCGCGGTGATAGGTCTCCTGAAAACATACCACTCCGTTAAGTCCGGATTTAGTCAACCTGTAATAATCAGCGGCTTTCATCGGTTGAACCTCGATTGTGAGGTTATGGAAATAGGGGCGACAGCGGTTTAGCACCTGCTCTAAGTAATCCACTCCGCAGAGCGAGGGGTATTCTCCGGACACTATCAGCAGATTCTCGAACGGGGCGAGCTTCTTGATAGCCTTGCATTCGTTTTCCACCTGATCCATGTTCAGCGTAGTGCGCGTGAAGGGATTGTCGTGGTTGAAGCCGCAGTATACACATTTGTTTGTACACGCATTCGACACATACATAGGAATGTACATTGAAATGGTGTTGCCGAAACGTTCGAGCGTGTAGTGTCGGCTAAGTTGGGCCATCTCTTCCAAATGCGCATCAGCAGCCGGAGAAATGAGTATGGCGAATTCCTCGGGAGTCAGCGGCTTTACGTTGCGGCGTGCCTTTGCGAGGACACGGCGAACGTCGGCATCAGTGGCTGTTTCGACCAGGCGGATGGTGTCATCCCAGTCGTAATTGTCTATTTCGTCGGCAAACCCATGCCCGAACACTGCGCCGGGCATGGGATCGCTTTTAAATGTCAATCCTTGCATTCTGATTCAATATTCTGTGAGATTCTCATGGCGCAGAAGTTCGGTCCGCACATCGTGCAGAACTTATCATCAGCGTCGGGAGCATCACGGCGTGATTCGAGATAGAATCTCTTGGCCTTTTCCGGGTCGAGAGAAAGGTTGAACTGATCTTTCCAACGGAAATCGTAGCGGGCTTTACTGAGAGCATCGTCGCGGACGTTAGCACCCGGGAATCCCTTAGCGAGGTCAGCAGCATGAGCGGCTATCTTGTAAGTGATCACACCTTCGCGAACGTCTTCGAGAGTTGGGAGCGAGAGGTGTTCTTTAGGAGTCACATAGCAGATCATGGCAGTGCCGAGATTTGAGATAATTGCCGCACCGATGGCCGATGTGATATGGTCATAGGCAGGAGCGATGTCTGTGGTGAGCGGGCCTAAGGTGTAGAAAGGTGCCTCTGAGCATACATCCGCCTGTTTCTCCATATTCTCACGAATCTTGTGCATCGGTACATGACCGGGACCCTCCACAAGCACCTGAACATCGTGCTTCCATGCACGTTTGGTGAGTTCGCCAAGCACCTCCAATTCAAGGAACTGTGCGCGGTCGTTGGCATCGTGAGTAGAACCGGGACGCATTCCGTCGCCTAACGATACGGCTACGTCATATTTATTGAGAATCTCGCAGATTTCATCGAAATGGGTGTATAGGAAGCTCTCTTGGTCATGGAGTACGCACCATTGTGTCATGATAGACCCGCCACGGGATACGCAACCTGTGAGGCGTTCCTTAACTAATTGAGCGTGTTCTTTAAGTACGCCGGCATGGATTGTAAAATAGTCCACACCCTGCTCGCATTGCTCGATAAGAGTGTCGCGGTAAATCTCCCAAGTAAGTTTCTTAACATCGCCGTTTACCTTTTCGAGGGCCTGATAGATAGGTACAGTTCCCATCGGCACGGGGCAGTTGCGGATGATCCACTCGCGTGTCTCGTGGATATGATCGCCGGTTGATAGGTCCATAAGTGTGTCGCCACCCCAGTAGCAGCTCCAGACAGCCTTGGCAATCTCCTCCTCGATGCCGGAAGAGAGGGCGGAGTTACCGATATTGGTATTCAATTTAACGCTGAAGGCCTTACCGATAATCATTGGTTCGGCTTCGGGGTGGTTGATATTGGCTGCGATAATTGCGCGACCGGCAGCTATCTCATCCCTGACAAATTCGGGAGTGATATGAGTCTTGATTCCTCGCGCCTCGTTATCGAGGTTTTCACGGATCGCAACATATTCCATCTCGGGGGTGATGATACCTTTACGGGCATAATGCATCTGGGTGACGCGCTTGCCATCTTTGGCCTTGCGTGGTTTATGCTGAATCGGGAAACGGATGCCGTCGAGCGATTTATCATCGCGACGCATACGACCATAATCACTCGTAATATCGGGAAGAACCTCGGTGTCGTCGCGTTCCTCCACCCACTGCTCACGAATTCTGGGAAGACCTTTGTTGATATCCTTTTCGATAGCCGGATCGGTGTAAGGACCCGAAGTGTCGTAAACCACGATATCCTCATTGGGATATTCCACTCTCTTACCGTCTTCGATCTTGACAGTAGGGTACTGGTGAATCTTGCGCATTGCAACGTTCACACCGGGTCGGGTGCCCTTCACATATATCTTTTCAGAATTGGGGTATGAAGAGACATCTATATTCTGGATTTTCATAATGTTGTCGGTTTCAATTATTGAAACTATAGTTTATTGGAAAAGTATGTTTTGTTATCGCTTACTGACAATCAGAAAGGAATGAAGTAAGCGGGCTTGATGCCTGAGCATGAGAAGAGATTGCACCCAACCCGGCGTTGAAAGCATCGCGACCGGCTTTTACCGCATCCTTAAAAGCTTTCGCCATGAGCACGGGATCACCTGCTACGGCAATGGCAGTGTTCACGAGCACTGCATCGGCCCCCATCTCCATTGCCTCTGCAGCATGCGACGGTGCGCCCAAACCTGCATCGATCACAACAGGAACGCGACTCTGCTCGATGATGATTTCGAGGAGGTCGCGGGTAACGAGACCTTTGTTCGTACCGATAGGAGCGGCCAAAGGCATTACAGCTGCTGATCCGGCTTCCTCAAGAAGTTTGCAGAGAACAGGGTCAGCCTGAATATAGGGGAGGACGGTAAATCCATCCTTTGCCAATTCCTCGGTAGCCTTAAGAGTTTCGATAGGATCGGGCATAAGATATTTCGGGTCGGGATGAATCTCCAGTTTGATAAAAGATGTGCCAAAGATTTCACGGCTCATCCTGGCTGCAAGCACGGCCTCTTCGGCTGTACGCACTCCGGAGGTGTTAGGGAGAAGCTGCACGTGCTCACGGTTGATATGGGTAAGCATATCGTCGGTGGCTTCGTTCATCATGTTGACGCGCTTCATAGCCACGGTAATCATCTGTGACTCCGAAGCTTTGATAGCTTCAAGCATCACATCGGGCGAGGAGAATTTACCTGTGCCTACGAAAAGGCGGGAAGTAAATTCGCGGTCACCAATTTTTAATATGTCTTGCATTTTGTTATTGTTGTTTAGTGATAAGTGATAAGAAATAAGTGATAAGAATAGTCACCTTCGACAAATCTGTTTCACCTAAATTATTAATTATCACACGGCGGGATTATTTGATTTCTCGAAGGGGGCGAGAATTTTAAGGAATTCGGCTGTTTCTTTGGCAATATCATCGGCAAAGGCGATAGCTCCTGAAACGGCTACACCGTTGCATCCGGCATCCATCAGTGCTTTTACATCTTCCTTTTTAATACCTCCCACTGCCACATGAGCGATGTTAATCTCTTTCTCCTGCATCTGATCGCAGATTGCTTTTACACCTTCGATACCTAATACCGGGGCAAGATTCTTCTTGGTGTCGGTATAGCGGAACGGACCGATACCGATGTAGTCGATATCAAGGGCCTGCACGGCCATTATATCCTCTATAGTGTTAGCTGTGCATCCGATTACAGCTGCAGGGCCGAGGATCATTCGCGCCTGGGAGGGGAGCATATCGGTTTTGCCGAGATGAACGCCACCCACGTCGAGGGTCTTGGCCAACTCAACGCGATCGTTAAGAATCAGAAACGCTTCTTTTTCGATGCAAAGCGGTTTGATTTCCTCGATAACTTTGGAAATCTCTTCATCAGTGGCATCTTTCATGCGCACCTGAATCCAGCGGCAACCTCCTTCGATCACTTTCTTCACCTGCTCCACGACAGGAACCGGCGATGAGGTAGATGTGATATATTGTAACATAATCAGTATGTTTTTAATTGTTTGCAAAATTCATCGACATTACTCCAGATACATCCTAACATTGCCGCTCCGGCAAATCCTGCTTCACGAAGAGTCGTAAGTGATGATGGAGTAACGCCTCCTAAAGCTATAACGCTTTTATCTTTGATTTTATCAGTTAAATCATCTAAATTAAAGCGGGATGTGTACCCTTTCTTGGATATCGAATTGAAGATAGGGGATAGGGTTACATATTCATATTCGGGATTAACTTCAGCGAAGTCGTCGATTTCATCAAGAGAATGACATGAGCGTGAGATTCTTAATTTTTCTGATGTGATTTCAGAATTTCTTGAATTCAACTGCACTCCGCCAAGTTTATATTCCTCCGCCAGATCATAATAATCGTGAAGCTTAAGCCGACCGTAATATTCCGGTTTAATCGCGCCGATAAGTTCGGCCAAAGCCTTACGGGATGCTCCCGGTTTACGGATATGAATATAATCAAGTCCGCAATCAAGCAAATTTTCAATTTTGCCGGCTTCATTATCTATGAAGTCCTCAGCAGTGATTCCGATGAGTAAAAATTTGCCGGAAGATCGCATATCCTTGAATTTATCCGCCGAAAGCAGCTGAAATAATCACAACGCTGTCGCCATCGTTAAACTTAGTGACAGGCCAGTTTTCGTGCTTGATGATTCGATTGTTAACCGCTACGGCTGTGCCTCCGGGATTTATACCTTTATGGCTTATCAGTTCTTCCAACGTCATGTAATCGTTAGGAAGATCAAACGGCTGGTTATTTAGCTTAATTGTAATCATTGTCGTAAATTTAATTTAGAATTGTGACAGAGAGATTATGATGCAAAGAAATCGAGCATCCCCGGACCTTTTGAGATTTTCAGGTCTTTGGCAGATTCGATAGCTTTGCTAATGAATGCTTTCGCTTGGCTAACAGCTTCAGTCAATGTCATCCCGTTTGCGAGTCCGCAGGCTATAGCTGAGGAGAGTGTGCAGCCGGTGCCGTGAGTATTTTCCGTATCAATCCGTTTGGATGCGAACGGTGTCAAGGTGTCGCCGTCATAAAGATAATCGATAGCAATTTCGGGATTATCGGAATGCCCTCCTTTTAGCAAGACTGCTTTGGCGCGTGTCGTAGCTATAATTTCGCGGCAAGTTTTCAGTGGATCGGCATTTTTAACCTCTTTGCCTAAAAGTGCGGAAGCTTCTTTGACGTTAGGCGTTATAATCGAGGCTATCGGCATCAGTGATTCTCGAAATGCATTTATTGTCTGTTTGCCGGGAGGTATGAGGTTGCCACCGTTAGTAGCCACCATTACCGGATCTATAATCAGATTCTTAACCTCGTATTCCTGCATTTTTTCAGCTACACGGACGATAATTTCCGGCGATGGAAGCATACCGGTCTTGACAGCACCCGGAGTCATTACCTGAAAAATAGCATCAATCTGAGCATCGAGCATCGACATCGAAACCGGCTCAACACCATAAACACCGTAGCAGTTTTGCGCGGTCACTCCGGTTATGACGGTAGCGGCATATGAGCGAAAGGCGCAACATGTTTTTATGTCGGCTTGAATTCCCGCTCCGCCTGTATTGTCAGATCCGGCTATGCTTAATATTATTGGTTGAGTCATGTTTTTTAGTGATAAGTGAGAAGTGATAAGTGAGAAGTGATAAGAATAGAGGGAAATGATAGGTTGAAAGTGTCTATAACTCCTAACTCCTAATTCCTAACTCCTAATTACGCTTCGTCTTTGTCTTCGGGTGGAAGTGCAGAATTGATAGTCTCTCGACATTGAGCCATGAGCTGCTTGGTGTTGAACCCTCTTTCGCCCGGATAGATCGGTTTATGGATTGTCAGCTTGATAGTGGTCGGTGTCATGAAATAAGTGCTGCGGGGCATTGCCTTGAAACTGCCGTCGATAGTCAGTGGCACCACCGGCAGTTTGAATTCACCGGCAAGCATGAAAGCACCGCGTTTGAAGGGTATCATCTTGCCATTCCATGTGCGGCTGCCTTCAGGGAAAATCACCAGTGACATACCATGTTTCAAGGTCTGTTCGGCTTCGGCGATTGTTTCTTTGATACCGCCGATGCTTGAGTCATCCACAAATACCTGACCGGCACATTTGCAAGCCAAACCGACAAACGCGACTTTCTCAAGCTCTTTCTTCATCAGCCATTTAAATGTATGGTTGAGGTATCCGAATATTGCCCATATATCGTATGCACCCTGATGATTGGCAACGAAGACGTATGAAGTCTTGGGGTCGATGTTTTCGTGTCCATAGACTTTAATCCGCATAAGAAATATCGCACATGTGAAGCGCGACCAGTAGTGGGGAGGATAGTAACCCCAGAAATCCTTATTGCCGAGCAGCGAACCGACAGCCGTAATAAGGGCAGTGATGATTGTCGCCACTAAGAAAATCGGCCCTGCAATCAGACATTGGTAAATCAGGTAAAGTCCTTTCAGAATAGATTTCATAAATGATTAGTTACATCATGTATCATTAATATGCAAAGATACAAAATCTTCCTCATATTTTCGGAATATTCTATTTGAATTAGTCGGAAAATATTTAACTTTGTATGTGTAAAGGTAATATATCGTGTAATAGTTATGAGAAAGTTTATAGTTTCTTCTGTTTGTGTGCTGGGATTAGTATCATTACATACAGAGGCGTCGGTGCATTATGTTATAAAGGGTGAAATGCCGGATAAGGATGGCAGGACAGTTTATCTTTTGGATTATGACACAAATCAAAGAATTGATTCAACTTTGGTAAGCAACGGCTCGTTCAAGATCGAAGGGAATTACGACAGAGACGCATGCGCACGCGTTGAATGCGAAACGTTATACTCAAATTGTATTCTGGACGGTGAGGTGACATTGGATTTTGAATCTCATTCACCGAAGGCTGGCTCATCACTTAATATGCTCTTTAACGGGTATCGCGATCAGCAGAATGAATATTTCACTAAGATGGAAAGTTTGGAGGAAAAACTGACTGCTGAAGGTAAAAATGAAGAGGAGATCAGCATCAAAACCAGAGAATATTGTAACGAGAATTTTCCTCAGTTAATGCAGAATTATGAGGACGGTATTTTATCCAATCAGAATGGTCTTGGAGAAGCACTTATGCTGACTTTTATCCGTATGGTCTCCGATGCGGAGCATTGGAGTGATTTTTATGCCAAATTATCTCCAAGATTGCTTGAATGCAATATAGTGAAGAAAGCAAACAACCGTTTTGAAAAGCTGAAGTTAACTTCACCCGGAAGGCCTTTCGTTAATTTCAGTGGTAAAGATATAGATGGTAAAGAGATACAGTTGTCAGATTTTGTCGGCAAAGGAAAATATGTACTCGTAGATTTCTGGGCATCATGGTGCGGTCCTTGCCGTATGGAAGCAAGAGAGGTATTAAAACCGTTATATGAGAGATTGAAAGGAAATCCAAAATTTGAGATTCTGAGTGTGGCGGTATGGGATAATCCGACCGCGACCAGGAAAGCCATAGCGCAGGAAGAATACAGGTGGCCGCAAATGATAGATGCAGGCAAAACACCAATGGAACTTTACGGCTTCGATGGCGTGCCCCAGATAATGCTTTTCAGTCCCGAAGGAATGATAATGGATAGAAATCTCAGAGGTAGGAAGCTTGTGGAAACTGTTGACGCAGCGCTTTCCGAGAATCGCTGACCGTATTCAGGCAAGAATATATTAAAAGAGGCTGAATTGCTAAGTATGCGATTCAGCCTCTCTGTTTAGGGTAATTTCTATCGTTTTTATATCTATGCAGGTATGGGGGGGTTATTCGCCGGCAGAAGCATCGGGTTCGGGGGCGATTAGCTTGTAACCTTTGCCGTGGATGTTGATGATCTCGATTGAGGGATCTTCTTTCAGAAGTTTGCGTAGCTTGGTGATATATACATCCATGCTTCGGGCGTTGAAGTAGTTGTCATCGATCCAGATTGCTTTCAGGGCGTAGTTACGCTCCAGAATGTCGTTGACGTGAGAGCAGAGAAGGGCAAGCAGTTCAGACTCTTTGGTGGTAAGTTTCTGAGTCTTGTCATCGGCGATGAGCACCTGTTTCTGGGTATCGAATGTATATTTGCCGATCTTATAGACGGTAACTTCTTTTTCCTTTTTGCCTTTCACGCGGCGAAGGATTGCTCCAATACGGAACGCAAGTTCCTCGATGGAGAACGGCTTGGTGAGATAATCGTCCGCGCCGATTTTAAAACCTTCAAGTATGTCTTCCTTCAAGGCTTTGGCGGTAAGGAAAATAATGGGCACTTCACTATTGACATTGCGGATCTCCTGTGCGAGCGTGAAGCCATCTTTTTTAGGCATCATCACGTCAAGAACGCAAAGGTCATATTTACCTTTTAAGAAAGTCTTATAACCTTTTTCACCATCCGGGCATAAGTCAACATTAAATCCTTTGGCCTGGAGGAATTCGCGGAGCAACATACCCAGATTCTCATCATCCTCACAGAGCAATATTTTAAGTTTATCGTCCATTTTTTTTATATTGTTTAATTTATTTTACATCTGTTGTTATACTCTTTTAACTATATAACAATTAAAATGCAAAAATTCCCTTTAATAGTCAATTATTTTAAAATTAATCATCATCATTTGGCCAGAGGGAGAGTGATAATGAATGTGGATCCTTTGCCAAACTCGCTTTCAACCACGATGTTTCCTCCGAAAATGGTTATCATTTTCTTGACGTAGGCTAAACCGAGTCCGAATCCTTTTACGTCGTGACGATTGCCTGTGGATACGCGATAGAATTTTTCAAAGATTCGTTTCAGATCATCTTTCTTGATGCCGATGCCGTTGTCTTTGATCCGGATTTCAAGGCGGTCGACGGTAATATCTTTAGTAGTTATCTCAAGATGCGGTTCGCGTTCCTCATCCTTGTATTTCACTGCATTTTCGAGGAGATTGAAGATAACGTTGGTGAATTGCATTTCGTCGACACGAACATCGGCATCGACGGCCTGAATGTCGGTTTTAAGAGTGCCACCATATTTTTCCACTTTAATTTTGAACGTATTGACCACGTTGTCTATGATCGAATTGGCATCGACAGTGGTGAATTTAAGTGCTGAACTTGTCTCATTGTCGAAAACAGACATCTGGAGCACTTTCTCAACTTGGAATCTCAGACGCTTCGATTCTTCGGTTATCACTTCCGACAGGTGTTTCAGAGTCCCTTCTGATTTTCTTATTGATGGGTCAGAAAGCATTTGGCCGGCAAGAGAGATTGTCGAGATAGGGGTTTTCAGTTCATGAGTCATGTTGTTTATAAAATCCGCCTTCATTTCCGTGAGCTTCTTTTGCCTGAACGCCAATATGATGGTGTAAAGGAAGATTATGAGCAGAATAATAGTTAGAATCAAAGTCGGAATTATGAACTTAACCGAAGAGAAGATAAAAGATCTTTTGGTCGGGAATTCCACCTTCAGGTTATAATAAGTATCCGAGTTGGAAAAAATCGGAATGCTGTATACATTGTTCCGTGCGTTTTCCTGAAATCCATCGGTAGAATATATCATATTGCCACGCACACCATATATGGCAAAAACAAATGGTATGTTCATACCATTGTTGGTAAGTTCGGTGCGTAGACAGTTGCGGATTGCAGTCGAGTCCGCCCGTTCCATCACTGGGCGCCCCCCTGATTCCCTCAGGATTGACAGTATGACCTCGTTAAGCAATCCTTTCTGATAAAGATACTGACTGCGAATCACCTCCTGCATATTCCTGTAACGCTGTGCGAGATTTTGGGTAGGAGACGGTATCAGCGATCCCGGATCGACAGGTGAATTTTCCTGAGCCTGAGAATTTGTGTAATCATGATAGAAGCTCGACTCTATGATATTTACATCCTTTTCAAGAAAATATAGAGTCTCTTCACGCTCAAGAAACTCGGATGTGGCATATAGTGAGCGCATCACGCCTTCCGAGAATTGCTCGTCGCGCATTTTAAGCATATTCTCCAGATACATGATCTGGAAGTAAAGCAGCACGCCAAAAGTCAGGGCCATTACTGCTGTAAGGAACCAGATAATAGATTTTTTCATACCTTTTTAACAATTAATAACGTTATTAGTTCGGAAATAATGTATAAGGTGGCCCAATATTTATTAAATATTCTCTTAAAAAAACATATTTTTTTAGTGTTGGGCATACTTTTTGATGATAAGATATTAACTTTGTAACTTAATAGAATTATAATTAGACTAACATCAAGATCCAACCGATGAGACATATAATAAATAAGATATTACTGTCAATGGTCATCATGTCAGGCTTAGTGTTGACAGCTTGCCGCGACCATAATGATGAGCCTGAATTGTTAGGGCCGGCGCTGCCGGAGGGTGTCGGGCAGATGGTTTTGATATATGCTGTGAATCATAATAATTTATCAGGCGACCTCAAAAAAAATGAGCGGGACATGTTGGAAGCCATGAAGGTATACGACGTGGATAAATGCAAATTGCTCGTTTATAAATACACTGCATCGAATCCCGGTCTATATGAAGTGGCGAGCAACGGTGCTGACCGTGAATTCAGATTGATTAAGGAGTATGATAAGTCTATGCTCTCAGTTACTGCAGAGCGTGTAAGTCAAGTTATAGAGGATGCTGTGTCTTTTTATCCCGATTTTAATAAGGATTTATTTTTCTGGGGTCATGGCAGCGGATGGGTGAATCCAAACAAATACTCTCCCACTAAAGTGGTTACCGGTGCTGGTTCAAAAAGAGTCACACCTCAGTCGTTCGGCGGAGAATATGCGGGTGATACTGATTATACATCAGTTTACATCAATATAGATGAGCTGGCGGCTGCTGTACCCGATAATGTATTCGATATCTTATGGTTTGACTGCTGCTATATGTCGTCGATCGAGGTGGCTTATCAGTTCAGAAACAAGTGTAATATATATGTGGGCTATCCGACGGAAATTATGGCCGATGGCCTGCCATACGCAAAGGTGCTTCCAACAGTGTTCAGCAGAAATCCCAAGGCGGGTGCTGATGAATTGTATAAGTATTATACCGAAAAGAGTTCACCCGAACCTGTGACTGTCGCCGTTATGGATATGGGTAAGATAGAGGATGTGGCCGATGTGGCTAAAGGTATTTACGCTCTCGGGGAGAATCGTCCGAGTGTAGTAGGCCTGCAGGATTATTCGCGATATAGAAACGCGCCGTATTATGATTTCGGTCAGTATATGAGGTCGTATATCAACATGAATGTATCTGAAGAGGATGCCGGTTTTAAGGATTCCAAGATGGTTGAGTTGCAGAATGCGCTTAATGATTTCGTTATCTACAAGAAGGCTTCTGAGGTAGATTTCAATTATCCTACAGGTAATCCGATCTTACCCGAAAATTATTCAGGACTGAGCACTCATAACTATCTTGGGTTGAATACGGAACGCGAAGTTTTCTATCGTAAACTCGACTGGTTTCACGCCACAAGAGGTAATTGAACCTTAAGACTATAACTAAACATCATCAATATATGTATCAGACAGAATTGCCCTCCGCTGATATGCCGACTCCGGAGATACCCAACGGCATGGAGGCATTGAGTGAATTGAAAGGACTAAGTTTTGACGATGCGATAAGCAAGATTGCCAACGGAATGGTTTCGTTCAGCTTCAAGTTGCTTATAGCCATTTTCGTGTTTTATATCGGTCGTTTCATAATCCGCAAGTTGTATAAGATGACCTTGTCGGTAATGACGCGCCGTAAGATGGATCCATCGCTGACCACGTTCGTTCTTTCACTGATAAAGATGGTGCTCTATTTTATCTTGATAATCACAGTTATCGGAATCTTAGGGATAGAAACCAGCAGTTTCCTCGCGATCTTTGCCTCGGCCGGTGTCGCAATCGGTATGGCCCTGAGCGGAACATTACAGAATTTTGCAGGAGGAGTGCTGATACTGTTGCTGAAGCCATATAAGGTAGGAGATTTCATCGAGACGCAGGGTTATACGGGCACAGTGAAGTCGATACAGCTTTTTCACACGGTGATTAATACCACCGACAATAAGGCTATCATAATTCCTAATGGCGGTTTGTCGACCGGCACGGTCAACAACTATTCATTGGAAAGCTACCGACGTGTTGACTGGACAATCAGCCTATCTTACGATACTGACCTTGCAAAGGCAAAGGAGGCTATCTTGAAGATGATTAGTGAGGATACGCGCATTGTCAAGAAATATGTGGAGGATGATATCATTTACAGAGAGGAGCAGGCTGAATTAGCTGCAAAAACCAAGGATGACGTTCCTGTTGATGTGGCCGAACCGAAAAAGAAACGTTGGTGGCATAAACTCATTCCACATATCAAGAAGCGCAAAGAAGTTTTACATAATACATTGAATGAAGATGTGCCGATGGACGCTGTAATCCCGCAAAAGTTGGATCGTAGTCCGTTTGTCGGTCTTAGTGCCATGGAAGATAGCAGCATAAGCATTGTTGTCAGAGCTTGGACTCACAATTCTAATTATTGGCCCCTGTTCTTCTCAATGAATGAGCGTTTCTTCACCGAACTTCCGCAGAGGGGATTCTCTTTCCCGTTCCCCCAGCTGGATGTTCATTTTGATTCGCAGACTCAATCACCGGTTGCAAAAGTATGATGAATGTTAAATCTTCGGCATGACAGTTCTCTATTGAGAGGGGCGAGGATTAGACTATTGAAAAGGTATGGCTCTCCATAGAGAGTAAGTCAATCATAAAGATCTTATTGTAAAGCATTTCACCGGCTCCGGTGAGATGCTTTATTGCTTCGGAAGACTGGATGCAGGCAATGATGCCGGCCGAAGGACCCAATACCCCTCCTAAAGAGCACGGAGTGAAGCCGCTGTTTACACTCTCCGGACTGAAGATATCTGAATAACCGGTGCATCCCGGGTTCCAACTCATCACCTGCCCTTTAAAACCGGCTACTCCCCCGATAGAGTAGGGGACACCGAGTTTACGGCAAACTTCATCCGTCATAGTCTTAGATGAAGGGTTGTCTGTGGCATCTATGATGAAATCCTTATCGGCAAATAGATTCTTGGCTGAATCCGATGTAATCATCTCTTTAATGCATATCACATTGCACATTGGATTAAGAGCTCTCATGCGCTCTACAAGAGCTTCAGCCTTGGATTTACCAGCCTGAGCGCTCTCAAAGAAAAGCTGACGTTGAAGATTAGAAATATCGATGGTGTCGAAATCTGCAATCGTGATTTCACCAATTCCCGCTCCGGCAAGATACATAGCACATACAGAACCCAATGCGCCGCATCCGACTATCATTACCTTTGAATTCTGTAACTTTTCCACACCTTCGCGTCCGATTTCGGGTATAGCTATCATGCGGGAATATCTAATGAGTTCTTCCTGATTCATAATGCTTGACTATATTATCTGATCTTTATTCGCAATTATTGACAAAAATTATCACATCTTTATCGGTAGAAGACGGATGGTTTTTTATTAAGTATACTCCAATAATTTATTACCATTAAATTTGAATGATTACTTAATGAAATATACTCTTACCTGACCAACGGGTAGCTTCCCGACTAAATATAGCGGGATATGTCTGTCATCGGCTGAGATCCATGTATCAATATCGTCGCTCGATTTCTTACGGCCATCACTCGTAAACGTAAATTGAATGTGATAAGCCTCTCTTTCCGATTTATCCCTCAGTTTGATTCTTTCTTTGCCAAGACAGCGAATGGTGATAGTTTCAGCTTTAGAACCGGAAAAAATCGTGGCTTTTGATACCTTTCCTTGCTGCAGATCCTCATAATTGATAAGCCGGAGATAATAGAATACAGATAGCATATCATATACCGGCCCCGATGCGCTAAGACGCTTCTCGGAAATATCTAAATCTCCGTTTTTAAGGGTTCGTAATCTCTTGCATTGTCCGGTTGTGGTGTTTCCATTAAAAGTAAATGTTATATCATCTCTATTATATTTTCCCCCTTCATGAGCAATCTTTGAATAGGAGAGGGGTTTAAGATCCGTAATCCGCAGTTTGCCAAGTAGTGTGTCGCGCACTTCGTAAAATTTATCGGCCCAAGGTTTCGTTTTCGCAGCGAGACTCAAATCATAATTACTTCCGTTTCGTTTTAAGGAAAGAGTTGCGTCTCCTGCATCCTTATGGATCAATCCCCATTTATATGATATTACATAATGCAAAGACTCATTGCTGAATCCTGAAGCTGATAATTTAATACTTGGGAAAGCGATAATCGCTACCAAAATCACTATATAGTATAAAGCAAAATATCTTTTCATCATAGAATACAATATAATAAATTAACAAGATATAGAATCAAATTATTATTTATTGGACTTCGTATAGTGCTAAAAGTTTATTTCGCTCGAGGTATATCCTAAAAAAGAAGAGATGAGACAGTATTATACTGTCTCATCTCTATTTAAGATTGTCGGTAATAATTTACCACTGATATTTCAAACCTACATTCACGCGTGCATCAGGTGCCCAGTGCATATATTCATTGGTGTAAGGACCATAGACAGCAAGCATCTGGGGCTCAAGATATACACCGAAATTGCGGTTGATGCGGAAGTTAGCCTGGAAACCTGCTTTGATACCGAATGTTCCCTTCATATCGCTATCAAGTTTGGTTGCACCACCAAAGATACCAGCTACAGCCTGAAGGTCGAATAGACGATCTTCTTTGTAGCCGTACATTGCGGTTGTGATGCTTGTAAGATAGTCGATACCACCAGTGAAGCGTGTGTAATCGTAGTCGTTCATACCACCGTACTCGAAGTTAACGCGCCAGCTTGAGATGGGGCTGAATCGTCTACCAACTCCAACGAATGCATCATATACAGTATGTGTACCGAAGCGGAAACGCATTCCAGCACCACCACCAACATTGACAAACCAGCGGGGAACAGATTCTGAAGGGTCGAAGCTGTGGTTCTTGAAACGGCGGGTGAAGTCACCAACAGTGTATCTGACACCAAGATCGATAGCAACCATCGGACGTTTGCCTACACCGATTTTCTCGGTGACTCTATTGCTGAATGCATAGATGTTCGGGCTAACAAAAATACCCCAGTTCGGTGAAAGACGGAATGTACCGGTAAGGCCTGCGTGGAAGCCACCATAGAAGCTATGAGTGTTCTGATCCATAGCCATAGCCGGACCAACATTCAGAGCAACCTGGAACAAAGTATTTGGACGATAGCCTGCAAATGCATTATTCAAGTTGAGAACATAGTCGAGAGATGCAACTCCGAAGTTTTTATGAGATGAATACTCAGCATTGTGTATGTGGCCGTAGCGTCCGGTCAACTGAAGACCTGAAGTGGAAGAGAACATCTTACCAATAAATAAGGATGCTGTAGGACTCATTGAAGCATCAGGGTTGTTGAAAGTGAACAAACCTGCACTGAGGCCATAGAACATATTGTCATCAGGTGACTGAACAAATCTGGTTGATCCAGCCTTACGCTGTCTGCCGGTAAGGATTCGGTAACCTAAACCGACATTGAGAGCCAGCTCAGTGTGCATGTGAGTCAAAGGAGATTCTGCACGGAAACCTGTTCCTCCAAGAACTGCCATTTCAGGTTCTACAAACAGATAGAAAGATTTATTGAGATTAAATCTCATCTGCAGTGAAGCAGCTAATCCAAGATCATTACCGTGTGATCCGTTGAGAACTGTATGCTGGTACATAAGACCTGTACCGGTCAATAATTCGAACTTTCTATTGGGATCATATCCGTAAAGCAGTGAAGACAAGTTCATCATGTAATCAGCTCTAACAGTACCAAATGTACCGTTGCCGCCATGAAAAGATGCTCGGCCATAGTTACCTGTCAAACGGAGACCATGTACGGGAGTGAACCAGCCACCAACGTGTGCACCGAAAGTGTAGGCAGGACGCCAGCTTCCAAAGAGATTATTATTTATATAAGAGCCTCCGGCATTAAATCCAAAGTAGATATGTTTTCCGAATCCTTTCTCCTTTTCCGGGAAAGAGGGGTTTCCAAGTGGCTTCTGGAGTACATGGTCAAGTGCGTTGAATCCTGAAGATTCACGACCATTGACATTCGAAGAATTCGTTTTTGCCGATGCGACTGAACCAAAGGCTACAATCAATGAGAGTGCTATTGCATATCTGGTAGTCATGAATTCTATTTTTTTAAAGTTCATCTGTGTTATTTGTGTCATTATCTTCCAAGAGGTCTAAGACATCACCATCAACCTTGGCTGTTTCTCTTAACGAAGGATCGAGTTCAAATGCTTTGTTAAGCAACACTGTAGCCTCTTCGTAATTATTCAATCGGTTAGCTGCTACAGCCTTAACATACATTTCTACTGCTGAATTTCCTAAGCCTTTAGATTTCTCATAAGCTTCGTGGTTATTCTTAGTAGCAAGGAGTAACAGAACCTCATTCAACGGAGAGTCTTCGTTGATCTCCTGGATCACATCCTGATATCTACCGTTCTGAGCGGCAGCATAAATTTTAGCCTTGTGGGTTTCGTTATTATCGTAAAGAGTCTCAAGGATTTCATCTGCCTTAGCATACTGCATTTCTTTCATGTAAGCAATAGCCATATCAAGTCTTGTAGCCTCAGGTAAGCGATTCCATTTAGAGCGATCCTCGAAGAAAGGCTCGAGAACTGGAACAGCGTTTTCTCCCTTGTTGATCATGATTTCTGCTAGATCTGTTGCTGCAACTACGAAATCAGGATAAGTCTCAACTGCCTGACGAAGTGCTTTCTCACGCTCTTCACCCTGTTTGGTGGAGTAATAGCGATAATACTGATACTTAGTTAAGCCTTTAGGGTTTTTGTTATAAAGATCAGCAATCTCTTCGTCGTTCAGAGGACGATAAACAGAAGTTGTGATATTATAGTTTACACGACGTAAGCGGGGAAGATATTTCTCAACGATCAAGCTTCTGTAGAAGGGGAGTTTTGCAATCTGAATTGAACGAGAGTCATTGTTCTTAAGATTGTAAAGGATGTCCTGAACTTTGTCTGCCTCATTGTCGAGACCGTCAGCTCTCATCATCACTACAACCTGTTCCCAGGGAGCAACGCTTGCGTAAGAAGTAAGTTCTGCATTTCTGCGCAAAGAGGGATCGATAGAAGAAGTCACAGTCTCCATTGCAGAGCGCATACGTTCCTCAGCAAGAGCCTGGTTTGTTTCATAACGACCTTCAGGTGAAGCATAACCATTGATGCTGAAGCTCTTAAGAGACATATCCGGGCTGTTATGGATCAGATTAAATTCTGCGATAAGGGCATTCAACTCAGCGCTGTTGTTTCCTAAAGAAAGATCAAGTTTTGATTTTCCAACGGGAAAGACGAGGTTCATCTCACCCTTAGTGTCGCGAAGCTCAACCTCGGGAGTGGGGAAATATTTATTCTCTTTAACAGGTTGGGGAACTACAGAATAGTTGAGGAAACGGAGCGGGTTAACAGTACCGCGGGCGATCTCAAATGTATCTCTGTAGAGCACTTTATTGTAATCCTCGAGTGAAGAGATTACGTAACCGATAAAGTCATCTTTAGGATTGGCAACATACAATGAGTCGAGAACGTAGAGGATGTTGTCAGATTCCTTAGAACCTCTTCTAATCTGCTGGCTTATAGTAAGTGAGTCGAGAGACTTGTCCCAGTCGTACATACGCTCCTGAGTAGCAGCATAATGCCAACCGTCTAATACTACGGGCTTTAGATATGAAACATGATTTTTGGTGACGTTATAGATAGCAGGCTGAACGATGAGTCGTCTATCCGCATTCATCATGTGTTTGGGTAATTTAACTTTGGTCTTGAAGTGAAGTGTATTACCATCAAGATCAAGATCGGTAGGATCTACCGACATTGTAGCTTTCTTACCACCCTTGGCGGAAACGGCAACCTCAGTAAGGTAAGTAGTCAACGGCATAAGTTCTACATTAAGAATATGGCGACCTTTAACCTTCTCTTTCTGCTCTTCAGCTCCCAAGAATCTAAAGATAAGCTCGGCATCAGAGTCTACAGTAATATTATATCGTCCATCCTCGCCTGCCACACCTACAAGTTTATTTGTGTTGGCATCGATAATTGAGGCTCCTGAGGCTTCCTCATTTGTGTCTTTTACTGTGATGAGACCGCTCACATTGATAGGACGGGCACTCGCAGAAACGACGGCAAATAAAGCCATACCAGCGAGTAATAGTTTTTTTGCAATCATCGTGTTTTTATTATATGATTATTAAATCATTTAAAAATGTAACTAAAGTTAACAGCCGCACGGATAGGCACTGGAACTACTTTCTTAAGATTTGTCTCTTCCGGCATCGGTTCCTCTTTCTTGTACTTTACTCCATGAACACTTGCAACACCTGCGCCAAGCTCAAACTCAACGTTCCAGTGTTTGCCAAGTACCAATGCATAACCATAGCTGATACCTGCAGCAATCGCGTTAAACTTTTTGAGATCATCCTTAAGCTGGAATGAGTAAACTCCGGCAGAAGTGCTTAATGCGATAAAATGGCGAGCCATCGGACGGTTGAACCAATAACGGAGTTCCGGATCAAGCCGATAGTTTTTAAATCTGTAATCTGCAATAGTGGCGTTGAATGGATTAGCCGCTACTCCAACTTGCAGAGACAGTTTTTGACTGAGTCGGGCCTCCAACGTTAGGTTGGGTGTGAGTGCTAAATACTCAAGCGCATTTGTCTTCAATGCCACACGCTGGGCCGAAGCGTTCTGGACTGAGAAAAAGGCGCACATAAGTACGAACCCTATCAGCATCCTCTTTCTCAAGAATGTAAATAAAACGTGCATGTGAATATTAATATAAGTGTTAAAATTACAAAATTCGTCCAAAATTCAGTGTGCAAAATTAATAACTAATATTTAATTATCCTAATATTATTTATGTTAATTTTAAGAAATTTTTAATTTTTTACTT
>JAIEAO010000134.1 GCA_029071345.1 Muribaculaceae bacterium
CGCCCTGGAGGTTGAAGTACTCAACGGGTGCGTTCTCGTCAGCTGCGATCTCAGCTACTGCAGAACCGCCGTTAGCTGCGTAAACCTTGAGGTCATCGAGGTGCCAGCGGAGAGCTTTACCGCTCTTCAATTGGTCATCAGAGTTAACAATTGAGATTTTGCTGTCTTTAGTTACAGTTGCATCTGTAAGTGGAATTTCAGCAGTTACCCATTCGAGTTTATGACCGCTTTCCCATCCGAGTGACTGAAGAGTGGGAACCTCAAAAACCTTTACATCTTCGCCATTCTCAACTTTGATGACGAGCTGAGTGGGGTCGATAACACCTGAACCTTGACGCTGAGAACACCATTTGAATGATACGTTAACAGCTGTGCCTTCGGGAATATCGAGAGAGGGAAAGATGATGCCTCCCTGATAACCTGTTTTACCGAAACGAAGGTAGTTTCTCTGTAGGTAAATACATTCGCCGGCTTTTTTAGAGGCGACATTATCACGGATAAAGTCGTATCCTTTTGCTTGTAAGGCAGCTTCAGCAGTTTGATCATTTACAAGTAGATCCTTTTTTGAAATCTGCGGTGCCTCAGTGCTGGGATCGTCTGCTCCTATGCAGTCACCGGTCACTACCATTGTACCATCTTTGTCGTACTCAGTAGTAGTCCAAGGCTCGAGCCATTCGAAGTTCTCAAAAAGATAAACAGTTTCCTGAGCTGATGCACCGAGTGCAAGAGCAGCCATACCAAAAGAAAGTAAAAGTTTCTTCATAGGGTTGATTTTAAAGTTGTTATTGTTAGTTTAATAATTCACCTCATTTGGGAGCGGGTAATTGCGGTTTCGTTTTGAAAGGGCAATTGGTGTGGCAAGTAATTATTTACGGTTTAAAGTATATCGCAATGCTTACTTGATGTTGCAAATTTATAATTTTTCTGTAAATTAGCAAAATAAATTTCGCTTTTTTTACTTTTGCATAGAAACCTTTATCGAATAATCAGTATAATTTTGTGAGCTGACGAATATTTATAGTTGCCGGTGGTATTGTCTCACCGTCATATACTACAACTGAATTACTTATTTTATCTCCGAATAGTTCTTTGAGATAATTAAGGTTTTTAATGAAAGATTTATTCCAGGTCTGAGAAGATTTAACCTCAAAGACATCCATTTTATCCGCATTGACTCTAACTATATCTGCCTCCCTACCGCTGTTTTCTCTATAATAAGATAAATTTGATCTTTTACCGTTATTGAATCTCTGTTTTAAGAGTTCGATTACAGCCAAGTTTTCAAATATTCCCCCACGGAGCGGATGGGTGTTTAACTGTTCCGGAGTTTCTATGTCGAGAAGATATGTCAGGAGCCCAGTGTCATAGAAATATACTTTCGGGGTCTTGGTGAGACGCTTGTTGACATTGGCATAATAGGGTGTTAATAGGAATGCGATATATGAGGCTTCAAGGATTGACATCCAGGCCCTGACTGTAGGGGCAGAAATACCTACTTCTGTAGCAATCATAGAGGCGTTAAACTCGCATCCTGCTCTGGCTGCAACCAATCGGATAAAAGTCTGGAACTGAGATAGATCAGATATGTTTTTGAGCGCTCTCAAATCTCTTTCTACATAGGTGGAATAGTAGGCCGGATAAAACAGATCTGCCGGGCGGGCATCTGTCACTACCGATGGATAAAATCCGTTAAAAAGCAATGTTGAGGTCGGCGAGTTTACATAAGTTTCCGATAGCTCATCCAGCGACAAGGGAAGCAGTGTGAATAAAACGGCTCGACCAGCCAGCGATTGGGTAATCTTTTCCATCAAAGCAAAATTACTGCTCCCGGTAAGCACAAATCGTCTTTCAGGATCTTCATCTACAGCGATCTGTATGTATGAAAAAATCTTTGGAAGATGTTGCACCTCATCGATTACCACATATTTCCCGCAATTATTTATGAAAGCGGTCGGATCATTTTCAACGTTTTCTCTCAGACCTACATCTTCAAAGTTATATTGGGTGTATGATTCAAATATTTTTCGGCATAAGGTTGATTTGCCTGATTGTCTTGGACCGGTAACTACAATTACTGGAAAATATTTTGCACCTCTTTCTATGGCCGGAGTTATTTTTCTTGGGATATAGTCCATGGATTTCTTTTGGTTGCAAAACTAAAAAAAAAAAGTGAAATATTCAAGTAAAACCGTGCAAATTGAAAATCCGATTTTCAATTTACACGATTTTTGGTCTGTAAAAGGGTATCGATGCGGAGGGGCTGTTGCTTGCAACTGCCCGGTATCTGCAGAGGTAGAACCTATCGACACTTGGCGAGCAAGTGTCGCTCCGTTGTGTTGCAAAGAAGATGAGATGGAGTATAATATTATTATAAGGTTGAGATAACTCCTAACTTTTAATTAGATTTGCGGCGGAGGTAGGCGAGGGCTTCGGGGAGCTCGGGGAGGCGGAAGATGCGGCAGAGAAGGATGTAGCCGCAAAGGCCGATGATGCCGCCGAGCGTCAGCAGCAGTGCGCCGTGGAGGTGGGCGTTGGCTAACGAACCGCTGGCGAATGTAGGGAAGAAGTGGAAGATGAGGGCAACGGCGAGGCAGACGATTGCTGTCACACCGAAGGAGGGGAGCAGGTCGCGGATCATGCGCAGGGGTGAGAAGCCTGTGGCCCGGCAGAGGATGGCGAGGGCGAGGAAATAGGTGATCAGGGAGGCAATCAATTGTCCCCAGACGAGGATCGGCACACTATTGAACCCTACTGTGGCGAGGATGGCGGCGATTATGAGTGAGTCTTTTACCAATTCAACGGCGAAGAGGCGTTTGCCGAAGCCGAGGCAGAGAAGATAGTTGCTGTAAAGGGAGATGAGCACTACGAAGATGCCTCGGACGGTTAGGAGCTGGAAGAGCACGATGGCCGCATCCCATTTATGACCGAACAGGGTGTGGAAGAGTGGCGCGCCGAGGGTGGCCACACCTAACATGACGGGGAAAAGGATGAAGGCGGTGAAGCGGTTGATGCGCGTGACGTAGCGGCTGAAGGCTTCGGAGTCATCCTGAACGCGCGACAGCAACGGCACAAACGAGGAGGTGAGTATCTGCGAGATGGAGGCACTCCCCATCTTGCTCCATTTGTCGGCCTGAGTGTAATAGCCCAAAGCACTGAGATTATAGAACGCACCAATTATAAAGGAATAGATATTCAGGCATAGGGTGTTGAGCGCAGATGATGAGAAGACGCTGAGCCCGATGCGCCATATTTTTTTGAGCGATGATAAATGAAATCCCGCTTTGGGCCACCAATGGCCTGTGATCCAAAGCCATGCCGATTTTACTCCGGCGAGTGTCACGGATTGCCAAACGAGTGCCCACGGGCCGTAACCCGTGAGCGCAAGCCATATACCGATTCCTCCCGATACCACCAGTCCTATGACATTGGCAATGGCTATCTGCTTGACATCCATTCGCTTCATGAGGCGATTGGTCTGCACGATTGCCAATCCGTTGAGGATGAAGGTGAGGAACATCACCTTGGAGAGCGGAATGAGTCGACGGTCGCCCTGAAAGATGTCGGCTATGAGTGGCGCGCAGAGGAACAGGACTGCATAGACCGCCACGCTCACGGCGAGATTAAACCAGAAAACGGTGGAATAGTCCTCTTCGGTTGGGTCTTTGCGCTGGAGCAATGCTGCTCCGAAACCGCTGTCGACGAAGAGGATGGCGAATGCCTGAAACACTAACAATGCCCCCACGAGACCGAAATCCTCCGGCGAGAGGATGTTGGCTAACAGAACGCCTACGACGGCATACAGCAGTTGCGATGAAACGCGGTCGATCGTGTTCCATTTGATTGTGTTGGCGGTCTGCTGTTTCAGTGATGACATGTTAGGTGAAGGTTAGTGAGAAGTGAGAAGTGAGAAGTAGGGTCGCGGCATGCCGCGACCGCGACAAAACCCGGAGACAAACGCCGCACGCGGCTGACACCGGAGACACATTTGAGGCGAGCTGTCTATAACTCCTAAATACTAACTCCTAACTCCTAATTAGTTTTGGGGATGCTGTCGGAGGGGAGGATGTGACCACCCCCTTTCTTGCTGATCTCCGGATTTCCTTTGTAGTATATCTTGGTTGAGCCGATACCTTTTGATACCAGTTCTTTTGTTGGCCAACAGTAGATGTCGCCGGTGCCGAGGATGGTGCATTTCACCTCCGTAGCCTCCATGCCTAAAGCCTCGATCTTACCTGTGCCGACCATCCGATATTCCGCTTTCTGGCATTTGCCGGAAATGTCGATCACACCTTTACCTGTGGCGACAACAGCCTCCATGCTTGTGGCGTTGATACCGTTGGCCACGATAGTGCCATTGCCTATCACCTTTGCGCTGAATGAGGGCACGGGTATCGTGTGATTCACCGTAACCTTAAGAGCCGATGAGCTTTCCATCGCCGTTATATAATCGGAATATATATATAAGGTGGGGAGCTCCGGGTGGTTGACATCTTCAGAATTCACCTGAATGGTCAGCTTTCCCTTATTATTGGAAAATATGAAAGCGTCGGCAAACTCCTCAGCGCCTGTGAAGACGGCCATGCCGATTGAGTCGGGCACGGTCTTGTAAATCACATTGACGTTGTCGGTGATCTTAACTTTGTCGAATCGGCCTACATTCAGTCTGTAGGTTTTACTCTTGGCCATGGCGGGAAATGCCAGGGCGGCAATTAAAGTCAGTAGGGTAAATAGTGTGAATCTTTTCATTGTTTTTGTTTTTAGTGAGAAGTGAGAGGTGAGAAGAGCACCCGGAGACAAACAGTGTCTATAACTCCTAACTCATAATTTCTAACTCCTAATTATTATAACTATACAACAACGAAGAAGCGCGATTTGATTTCGTCGAGTATGTCAAAAAGTTCACTTTCTTTATCCGCGCGCAAAAGCCTGATGCGCGATTCGCGGAAATTGGGTATCCCTTTGAAGAGGGGAGTTGCCGCTAAATGGCGGCGTATGTGGAGGATGCCTCGGTATTCGTCGATGCGATCGATGCTTTCGCGAATCTGGCGGCGGAGGATATCGAATTTCTCGGCATCGCTCAGCGGAGTGTAGATACCTGAATCGAGATATTCTCGGATCTCCTTGAAGACCCACGGCGCGCCGATGGCACCGCGCCCAACCATGATGCCGTCAACGCCGAATGTGTCGAAAGCTTGTTTTGCCTCTTCGGCGGTTATGATGTCGCCGTTTCCGATGATGGGAATTTCGATACGCGGGTCGCGCTTCAGTTGGCCGATAAGGGTCCAGTCTGCCTGGCCGGTATACATCTGCGAACGTGTGCGGCCGTGAACGGTAAGGGCCTTTATGCCGCAGTCCTGCAGGCGGGGGGCAAGGTCGGTGATTATCTTATTCTCGCAGTCCCAGCCCAGACGGGTCTTGACCGTTACGGGTAATGATACGGCTTTTACTACAGCCTCCGTGATTGCGAGCATCTTGGGGATGTCGCGGAGCATCCCGGCCCCGGCCCCTTTACCGGCCACTTTCTTCACCGGGCATCCGAAGTTGATGTCGAGTATATCGGGTCCGGCCTGTTCCACAATCTTGGCAGCCTCGACCATCGCTTCCGGGTCGCGGCCATAAATCTGGATGGCTACGGGTCGCTCGGCATTGTTGATGGTGAGCTTGCGGGTGGTGGAACTGATGTCGCGTATAAGAGCTTCCGCCGAAACGAATTCGGTATAAACCGACGAAGCTCCCATCTCGCGGCATATAAGACGGAAAGAGGGGTCGGTCACGTCTTCCATCGGCGCGAGCGACACCGGGCGGTCGCCAAGATCAATGTTTCCTATTTTCACTTTTAATAATCTTTTATTAATTAGGAATTAGGAGTTAGAAGTTAGGAGTTATAGACAGTGGTTGTCTTCGGGTGTTCTTCTCACCTCTCACTTCTCACTTCTCACTAAATGGATAATGTGGATAAACCTGTGCGGAGGATTTCGGCGGCCATATTCTGTATATCTTCGGGCTTGAGCGCGCGGATATGGTCAGTGGCAAAGTCGATGTCGTGGATTTCACCATAATACATCAGGCTCTTAGCCATCGACATGGCGCGGCTCTCGCGATGCTCACCGCTCATGATGAGCTGTCCGCAATACTGATCCTGAGCTTGTGCGAAAGCGCGCGCCGACAAGGGGGATTGCGCGAGGCGGTCAAGCTCTGTGCGGATTATCCGTTTGCATTTATTCATGTTTTCCGGGTCGCATCCATAATATATAAGGAGAACGCCGGTGTCGCTCATCAGGGCAACATTGCTTTCCACCGTATAGACGAGTCCGCGGCGGTCGCGCATCTCCATGTTCAGGCGCGAGTTCATGCCTGGTCCGCCGAGGTAGTTGTTGAGCAGAAACATCGCGTAGCGTCGCGGGTCGGTGCGGCTGAAGAGGCGCGCACCCGTAATGCAGTTGGCCTGATGATTGTCGCGGCGGCGTGAGATGTCGAAGGGTTCTACCATCGGTATCTCCTTCCGCTCCGACTCTGCGCCGGGGAAACGCATATCGCCGAAATACTTCTCGATCAGGCGGATGTTGCGCTCCGGATCGCCGGGATCACTGCAGTATATCACCATATTGCCCGGAGTGTAGAAGCGGTCGATAAATCCGCGGGCATCGTGCGACGAAAGTGATCGGACGCTGTCGGGTGTGCCTAAGATGTTATGAGCTAATCCTGAACCGGCGTAGATGAGTTCCTCGTATTCATCATAGACGGCATCGGCCGGGCTGTCGCGATACGAATTGATTTCTTCGATTATCACCTCTTTCTCCTTGGTCAGCTCGCGGTCGGGGAATATGGAATTTTTCACGAGGTCAGAGATGAGGTCGAACGAACGCCCTGCATACCCCGCCGGAGCATTGGTGTAGACCATAGTCTCCTCTTTGGTGGTGTAAGCGTTCAGTTCGCCGCCTATGGATTCCATCCGCGAGGCGATGTGGCAGCTGCGTCGGTGGCGTGTGCCCTTGAAGATTGTATGCTCCACGAAATGCGCGAGACCCTCTGTGGAGGCCGATTCGTCGCGGCTCCCGGCGTTGACCATCGCGCCGATGTAAGAGACGTTGCTGTCGGCTTGCCTTACGACTGCTCGCAGATCATTGGGCAGCGTGTGGATAAGATATGTAAGATTATCTGAAGACATGGTTAAACAAATAATTACAGTGCAAAATTAGTGAAATCTCTTAGTTTAGGCAACATCTCTTGATAATTACGGAAATAATTATTAAATTTGCACGTTTTAAAACCAATAGAGTAATAATGATGCCCCCGAAAAGGGGCTTATATAGAAAAAACAATGGCAGATAATACAAAAGACCAGCAGGAAGAGAGCACAATTGAAAAATTGAACTCCAATCTTACTTCAGCAAGCGAGAAAATCGCAAAGAATCAGAAGACTATCTACATCACCCTGATAGCGTTTGTAGCGATTGCCGCTGCAGTGTTGTGCTATGTTTTCCTCATCAGCCGTCCGAAAGTGGAGCGCGCTTTCGAGGCCTACAATCAGGTTGAGATCAATTCCGTCGGCAATGACTCGGTGGTTGCTGCCGAATACAAGAAAGTGGCCGACAACCATTCGGGCAATGCCGCTAAGCTCGCGGCTCTCAGTGCTGCGGAAGCTTACTACAATATGGGAAAATACGAGGAGGCTATCAAATATCTCGACAAGTTCTCAAGCTCAGAGCCTGTGCTCGATGCCAACGCAATGGTGCTCAAGGGTGACTGCTATGTGAACATCAAGAAATATGATGATGCCCTTGGTTGCTACAACAAGGCGATCAGCAAAGCCGGCGAAAACATCCAGATTGTCCCCCGCGTGCTTCTGAAAGAGGCTAACATCTATGATGCTCAGAAGAAATATGACGAGGCTCTGAAATGCTACGAGAAGATTTCAAAAGAATATCCCGAATTCGAACCCGGCAACGGCATCACTATCAAGGCCTATGCTGAGAGAGAAAAGGCAAGACTTGGCAAATAATTCCATAAAATAATAAAACATTTGCTTATTTTATGAAAAAGGGTTTCGGCTTTCGAGCCGGGACCCTTTTCTTTTAATTAGGAGTTAGAAATCTAACTCCTAACTCTTCTTATGGCGGAAGAGGGCGGCGATGCGGGAACCGATCTCGCGGTTGAGATAGGTGATGGGGGTGATGAGCGGGCGGAATGGCTTCTTGTTGCCGGTGGTGAACATCAGCAGGTCGCCGTGGTTGCATCTTACGTTCATCTCTGTGCCGAGCATAATCGGCTCACCGTCGATGTGAGCGATACCCTCTTCGGCGCGACGGATCACAGCTTCTTTTACACGCAGTGTCTGGATAATCATGTTATCCTTGACGAGGCCGGTTACTAATTCCACACCGACGCGGGCCTGGGTGAGAGGCGTATCCGCATGTATGATGGTGATGTCAACAAGGCCATCCTTGATTGAAGCCATCGGGGCGATAAAGATATTGTTGCCATATTGCGAGGCATTGCAAGCCGCGACGATGAATGCCTTGAAGCGGAAAGTATGGCCGTCGGCGGTGATTTCGTATTCAGTGGGTTGAAAGCGGGTGTATTCGAGCAGTGCGCTCTTAATATAATTAAGGAGTCCGCGATGTTGCGATTTAGAGAATTTTTCGCTTACGGCCGCATCAAAACCGAGGCCGAAGGTGCAGACGAACGTGCGGTCGTTGACTGAACATGAGTCGCAGGCCAGGATGTTGCGGCGGGCGATCACATCGATTGCTTCCGATGCATCCATCGATAAGCCGAGATGTCGGGCGAGTCCGTTGCCCGATCCGAGGGGGATGATGCCCAAAGCAGTGGCGGTGCCGCGCAGAGCTGTGGCGATCTCGTTGACTGTGCCGTCGCCGCCGGCGGCTATAACACCTAAATAACCTTTGGCCGCTGCTTTTTTAGCAAACAGCCGCGCATCGCCACCTTTTTCTGTATAAAGCACTTCAACATCTATTCCCTCGCGGTTGAGCTTGCGCATACATTTGGCAGAGATGCCGCGTTTGCTCTGTGTGCCGGAGATCGGATTGATCACGAGCAGGCAGCGTGGACGGGATGAATTCGAGCTATAGGTCATAATTATCAGCTTTTAGTGAGAGGTGAGAAGTGAGAGGTGAGAAGTAGGGTCGCGGCATGCCGCGGCCGCGACAAACACCCGGAGACAAACAGTGTCTATAACTCCTAACTCCTAATTTCTAATTCCTCACTAATATAGTTAACGCTTATTCACTTTATTTAATTACGATGATGGCGACAAATCGGATGTTTTTTGCTATATTTGCAATATAATTATTATGCAGAGGTGTATCCAAATAGCTGCTACCCAAAATTTAACTGACTACTAAACAATATGAATTCATATTCTCCTACCAATTGGCCTCCCGTGACCAAGAATCTTATCATCATCAATGTGCTGATATGGCTTGTGGAATATCTCTTCCCGGGTTTCGCCAATAACGCGATACTGAAATATGGCGGCTTGCATTTCTGGGGAGCCGACAATTTCAATCCGTTGCAGTTGTTCACCTATATGTTTCTTCACGCGCCGCGTTCACCCTATCATGTGCTGTTCAATATGTTCAGCCTCTGGATGTTCGGCCGCATGATGGAGCAGGTGTGGGGGTCGAAACGCTTCCTGATCTATTACTTGGTCTGCGGCGTAGGCGCGGCGTTTGTGCAGGAAGTTGTCTGGGCGATGACATGGAAACATGATTATCTGACTGAAATAGCAAAGCTCAACGGAATGACCTTCGATCACATGAAGCAGATCGTGGATCAGGCAGTAGCTGCCGGCGACGGTCGCTTCGTCCGCGGCATGGCTGAGATGAAGTCGTCTATGATGACTATCGGCGCATCGGGTGCCGTCTTCGGAATCCTTCTGGGTTTTGCTTTCATGTTCCCAAACCTTCCCCTTTATCTTTTCTTTATCCCGATTCCCATCAAGGCGAAATATATGGTGGCCGGATATGCTGTGCTCGAATTTTTCTTCGGAGTGGGCAGAGTGGCTGATTCCGTGGCTCATTTCGCCCACTTGGGCGGTATGATATTCGGACTCATACTGCTGCTTTATTGGAAAAAGAAAGGAGAATTGCTGTGAGCAACCGATATTATTCAAAATATTTGGAGCTTTGCGGCGGGTCGCGGATGTTGGCATGGCTAATCGGCATCAACCTCGGGGTGAGCCTGCTCGCCTTGTGTGTGTCGGCGGTAAGCAATGCCGCGTCAGGAATTGTGACCTCACTTCTTGCTCTCCCGTCGGTCTGGTCGACTTATGTAATCCGGCCATGGACTCTTCTGACATATATGGTCACGCAGTTCTCGGTGCTTCATCTGCTGGTAAATGTGCTGTGGCTGCTTTGGTTCGGACGCCTTGTGCTCAATGACACTACTGATCGCCAATTAGGACTGTGTTACCTCCTCAGCGGGCTTGCCGGAGGAGTCGGTTACCTGCTGACGGCCGCTTTGGGTGGCGATGCCGGCGAATACATTTGTGGCTCTTCGGCGGCGGTGATGGGCGTGATGTGCATGGCAGCGGTGCTGATGGGAAATCTCGAACTGCGATTCATGCTTCTCGGTAACGTTAAAGTGAAATGGGTGGCGGTGGTTTGTGTGGTGCTGACTCTTGTAGGTACACAGGGCACCACGGCTGTGACCGTGGCCCATTTAGGTGGCGTGGCCGGGGGAGTCGTTTATGCACTATGGCTGAAATTCAAAAGAGCTCCGCATGGAAGCGCGATTGCGGCCAATGTCGGAGACGTTATGGATAAAGTGCGTCGGCAGATGCCGAAGCGTGAAAGAGAACGGCGTTCTGAAAATGTGGCGGAGGCTATGCGCGGACGATTTAATGATCACGAACGCCTCGACCAACTCCTCGATAAAATCAGATTGTCGGGCTATAATTCACTCTCTGATACGGAGCGCAGGGAACTCGACGCACTAACCAAAAGATTGTAAATATGGCTATAATATTATCCGTTATAAAACCTTTTGTGCGCCTCGGATTGAAGATACTATCCATCGCGCTGTTCGTGATTACGCTGATCTCGGCTTACGGAGGGCAGATCAATCCGGAATATCTGACTGTGCCGGCAGTGTTGACGCTGGCACTCCCTTATTTCGCTATCGCCACTGCGATTGTGGCCGTGGCATGGTTCTGTTTCGGCCGGTGGTTCACCGCCGCTTTGGGAGTGCTGACGCTGGTGGCATCCTGGAGCTCGGTCACCACCGCTTCGCCGCTGCATTTCTCCAAATCTCCCTCGGATGATTCGCGAACATTCACCCTTCTGTCTTATAATATGATTCACGGTTGGGATCAGGAGATGGATGGTAGCCGGCAGTCGCCGCGCACGTTCAATTATATTAAGGATAGCGGAGCCGACATCATAGCCGCTCAGGAAGTCACCGATATCGAAGAATTCAATGAGGAGCCGGCCCTGCGTCAGGTTTGGGATGACTTGATTAAGATTTATCCTTATTATGCAGGCACATGGCGCTCCGACATGAAGGTATTTTCAAAATATCCGGTTAAGATGGTAAAGGAGCATCAGGAATATTGTCTGTTTGAAATCTCCACCCCCTGGGGCAGACTTAATCTTCTGAATATTCACCTCGTGTCGTTCCATCTCGCCGGCGATGAGAAGCACGTGATGCGCGAGTTGGTTTCCGGTAAAGATACCAAAGAGGGGGTGAAAGAGATGAAGACCGCACTTTTGCCCAAGTTGAAAACCGGCTTTATCAACCGTGCCAAATCGGCCAAGGAGGTTCGTGAACTTATAGATAATATCAAAGGTCCGCTGATCGTATGCGGTGATATGAACGATGTGCCGGAATCTTACACCTACCGGATGGTGCGCGGCACAGACCTCAGCGACGCATATGTCGAGACCTCTTTCGGTCCGCTGATAACCTTTAACCGCTACGGCTTCTGGTTCCATCTCGATCAGGTGCTCTATCGTCCCGATCCGCTGAAGGCTTTGAAGGTGACGAAAGGTAAGATCCGCAGCAGCGATCATTATCCGATCTTTGCAGAGTTCGAAGGGGAAGCTAGTGAGAGGTGAGAAGTGAGAGGTGAGATGTAGGGTCGCGGCATGCCGCGACCGCATCAGACACCCGGAGACAAACAGTAATAAGTGAGAAGAAAGAATCTAATTTCTATAATATAATTAATAATGAAAAAAATCTTAACAATGGTGGCGGGAGCTTTGCTGCTCGCTGCGTCACCCCAGATTATGGCACAAGAGAGAGAAAATCCCTTCCTGAAGCCATACGACACTCAGTATGGCATTCCCCCGTTCGACAAGATTCAGGTGGCCGACTTCATCCCGGCGATCAAAGCCGGAATCGCCGAGCAGGATCAGAACCTATGGGCAATCACACGCAACCGCGCAGTGCCTGATTTTGACAATACAATCCTTCCGCTTGAGAATCTTTCTCCGATTTTAGAGAGAGTGGCAGGCGTGTTCTTTCATTATCAGGACGCTTTGTCGACTCCCGAGTTTGCCGAAATAGCCGACGAGGCAATCCCCTTGCTCGATGAGGCTTCCAACAAGGTTAACCTTGACGAAGCTCTCTTCCAGCGTATCAAACAGGTGTATGACAACCGCGACAAAATGGGCCTCAACGCCGTGCAGAAGCGCGTAGTTGAGAAATACTACCGCAGTTTCGCAGAGCAGGGTGCGGCTCTTCCCGCTGATAAGAAAGAGGAGCTCGTAAAGGTAAATGCGGAGCTTTCCAAACTCTTCATCCAGTATAACCGCAACCTTCTTAACGCCACCAACTCTTTCTATATCACCGTTTATGACAAGGAGGACCTTGCCGGCCTCCCCGCATCTTCAGTGGCTCAGGCTGCCGAAGAGGCTAAAGAGCGCGGACTCGATGGTCTCTGGGTCTTCACGCTTCATGCTCCCAGCCGTCTGCCCGTTCTCCAAAGCGCAGACTCACGCGGTCTGCGCGAGGCGATGTATAAAGGTTACACTTCGCTCGCATTCAACGGCGAGAACAGCAATGTCGATGTCATCAAGCAGATCGTGAAACTCCGCGATCAGAAAGCCAAAATCATGGGCTTCGATAATTTCGCGCAGATGATGACAAGCCGCGTTATGGCCAAAACTCCCGAGGCCGCCTCAGATCTGCTCCTCTCAGTGTTCGAGCCTGCAGTGAAACGTTCGGCCGAGGAGGTGAAAGATATGCAGGCATATGTCGATGCTCACGGTGGCAACTTTAAGATCGCTCCCTGGGATTACTATTATTATGCAGGCAAAGTAAAAGCCGAAAAATATGATCTCGATGAGAATGAGGTTCGCGAATATTTTGCGTTGGATAACGTTCTCAAAGGAATGTTCGACACCGCCGAGAAGCTCTGGGGAATCAAGATGGTGCCCATCAAGGATGCTCCTAAATATATAGACGATATGCAGGTATACGATGTGGTTGATGCCAAGACAGGTGAGCATATCGCCGTGTGGTGGTGCGACTATTTCCCCCGCGCGTCAAAGCGTCAGGGGGCATGGATGGAGCAGCTGCAGAGCGCCGGACTCTTTGAGGATGGCAAGCAGCGTCGTCCGATCGTGTTCAATGTCGGTAACTTCACCCGCCCCGCCGGAGATGTACCCGCTCTCCTTACTCTTGACGAGGTGGAGACTACCTTCCATGAGTTCGGTCATGCCCTTCAGGCAATCCTCTCGCGCGCTCCTTACAAATCGCTGGCCGGAACGAACGTTGACCGCGACTATGTGGAGATGTGCTCACAGATCAACGAGCATTGGGCGTTTGAACCCGAAGTGCTGAAAGGTTATGCACGTCATTACAAGACCGGCGAACCGATTTCCGATGAACTGATTCAGAAAATAAGCAACGCTTCGAAATTCAATCAGGGTTTCATGACTACAGAGCTTGCAGGTGCCGCTATTCTCGACCTCAAATATGGCGAGACACCCGAAGTTGAGGATGTAGCAGCGTTTGAAAAGAAAGTGGCTGATGAAATCGGTATGCCCGAGGAGATCACCTACCGTTACCGTTCGCCCTACTTCAAACATATCTTCGGCAGCGACGGCTATGCTTCCGGTTACTATACTTACCTTTGGGCTCAGGTTCTCGAAGCCGACGCATGGGAGCTCTTCAAGCAGAAAGGAATCTTCGACAAGAAGACAGCTCAGTCATTCAAGAAGAATATTCTTGAGTCAGGCGACACTGAAGATCCGATGGTGCTCTTCGTGAAATTCCGTGGACACAAGCCCGATGCCAAAGCCCTCCTCCGCCTCCGCGGACTCGAATAAATAGCCCGAAGAGCTATTTATTAAGTCTACGCGCTTCGCGCTAAGTATAAAGTATGAAGTATAAAGTCGTTTGATAAAAACTTTACACTTCATACTTTTTACTTTATATTCGCAAAATTATACTTCATACTTCATACTTCATACTTACATACTTATTCAATACCCGGCCGGGTATTGAATAAGTATGTTGTATAACAATTGTAAAAATTTTGTAAACAATTCACTTTGTTATATATTTGCATCGGAATCAGATATCGGATGAGCTTACCAATAGCAAAATTCCGTAGAATAGAGATTCCATATCATAAGTATGCAAGCAACAGGGTAATTGATTATTATTTTGACCTTAATCGAAAAAACAAGGAAGAATTCTTACGCGAGTCAGGATTCTTATCTCGCAAACCGTGGTCTGCAAGAGCCACGGTTTTGTCGTTTTCAGAGATTCCTATTTCCTGTTTAAAATAGCTACGCATCCGGTTATTAGACACCCTAATAGCGGTTGACGAGTGGAAAATGAGAAAAATTTGCCGAATTATAAAAAAGAATGATATAATTTGTTTGATAATTAGGGTGAAATGCTTATATTTGTGGCCGAATAGATGATTTCCATCTATTCGGAGTGTTGTATGCCCTACAGGAAGTAAATTTCGCGGTGTATAATGATGCGAAGATGTAGATTGCCAAATACTTCAAGATATATATATAATTGAACAATTATGAATAAGACAGACTTAGTAAATGAAGTTGCTGCCAAAGCGCAGTTGAACAAAGTTGCTGCAAAAGCAGCAGTAGACGCAGTTCTCGAATCTATCGGTCAGGCTCTGGCTAACGAAGATAAAGTGCAACTCATTGGTTTCGGTACATTTGCAGTAGTTGAGAAGCCCGCCCGCACCGGTATCAATCCCCAGACTAAGGAGAAAATCGAGATCGCTGCCCGTAAGGTTGTTAAATTCAAACCCGCTGATGGTCTCGGCAAATAATTGCTGATAATCCATATCATACGTCAAGAGGATATGCTAACGGCATATCCTCTTGTTTAATTTAGACCTCCGCCTGGCCTCCGCCCGCTATTCGGGTTTCGGGTTTAGCTCCCGATCTGGGCATTTGGTGAAATGCGCTAAATTTATTAATTTTGTGAGTAATAATAATTAGGAGTTAGGAGTTATGGACACTCCGCCTATAATTTTTGTAAAAGTTTTAACGGAGCGGAAATTGTGGGGCGAACGAAGTGAGTGCTCTTGTTGCAGGTCTCTAATTTCTTATGACTTATCACTGATAACTTATCACTAAAATAATATGACAATCGAATCAATCATAGCGGAGGGTGTCGTTAAGGCTGTCAAAGAGCTTTATGGTGCCGATATCGATCCGAAAATTGTGAATCCTTCCGCCACAAAGAAGGAATTTGAAGGCGACCTGACAGTCGTGGTGTTTCCGTTGCTCAAGATGTCGCGCAAGGCACCTGAGGCTACGGCCACGGAGATCGGCGAGTGGCTTGCCTCCAATGTCGAGGCTGTAGAGAAGTTTAATGTAGTCAAGGGATTCCTTAATATAAAAATCAATCCCGAATTCTGGCTGACGCTTCTTCATCAGATTTCGGCAGAGAAAGATTTCGGTATCAAGCCTGTTACGAAGGATTCCGAACTGGTGATGGTGGAATATTCATCGCCCAACACCAACAAGCCTCTGCATCTCGGTCATGTGCGTAACAACCTTCTGGGATATTCTCTCTCGCAGATTCTCAAGGCCAACGGTTACAACGTGGTGAAGACCAACATCGTCAACGACCGCGGCATCCATATCTGCAAATCAATGTTGGCATGGAAGAAATGGGGCGAAGGTGCGACTCCGGAATCTGCCGGCAAGAAGGGTGACCATCTGATCGGCGATTTCTATGTGGCTTTCGATAAGCATTATAAGCAGGAACTTAAGGAAATCATGGCGCGCGACGGCGTGTCGGAAGAGGAGGCTGAGAAGCGTTCGGAACTGATGGCCGAGGCTCGCGAGATGCTTCGCAAATGGGAAGCCGGCGACGAAGAGGTGCGAGGTCTCTGGAAGATGATGAACGGTTGGGTTTATGCTGGTTTCGACGAGACCTACCGCCGTTTGGGTGTGGATTTCGATAAAATCTATTACGAGTCTGACACATATCTTGAAGGTAAAGACCTTGTGCTCGGAGGTATCGAGAAGGGTATCATGTACCGCAAGGAGGATGGTTCCGTATGGGCTGACCTCACCGGCGACGGTCTCGACCACAAACTGCTGCTGCGTGCCGACGGTACTTCCGTTTACATGACTCAGGATATCGGCACTGCCAAACTTCGCTATCAGGATTATCCCATCGATAAGATGATCTATGTTGTTGGAAATGAGCAGAACTATCACTTCCAGGTGCTTTCGTTGCTTCTCGATAAGCTCGGTTTCAAGTGGGGTAAGGATCTGACTCACTTCTCATACGGTATGGTTGAGCTTCCCGAGGGTAAGATGAAGAGCCGCGAGGGAACTGTGGTGGATGCCGACGACCTTATCGACACGATGGTCGGTTCGGCAGCCGAGATGGGTGCGGAGCGTTTCGCCGAGATGCCCGAAGAAGAGAGCAAGGAGATTGCACGCATGGTCGGTCTCGGTGCGCTCAAATATTTCCTCCTTAAGGTTGACCCGCGCAAGAATATGCTCTTCAACCCGAAAGAATCGATCGACTTCAACGGTAACACCGGTCCGTTCATTCAGTACACCTATGCCCGTATCCAGTCGGTGATGCGTAAGGCCGAGGGTTTCAATCCCGATGCCACGCCGCACGCCACCCCCAACGAGAAGGAATGTGTGCTGATTCAGAAGGTGGCTGACTTCCCCTCTGTCGTGGCTGAGGCCGGTCGCAACTATTCTCCGGCAGTAATCGCCAACTATGCTTACGACTTGGCTAAGGAATACAACCAGTTCTATCACGACTATTCGATTCTGCGCGAGGAGAACGACAATGTGCGCGAACTGCGTCTGCTTCTCTCGTATGTCGTTGGTCGCACGCTCAAGAGCGCGATGGCATTGCTCGGCATCGAAATGCCCGAAAGAATGTAAACCTTTCCGGAATTTTGTTGTCTAATAAGTAGGAATAGTTAGGAATTAGGAATGAGGAGTTAGGAGTTATGGACACAATTCTTCTCACCTCTCACTTCTCACTATTAACCATTAATTATTAACCATTAACTAAAAATAGATATGGATTATAACAATTCACGAATGACACCGCCGCCCTATATGGGTGGTCATGAGGTTGTGACACAGACCAACGCCGTGATGCGTCGTGTGTATGTTCGTATGTTCATCGGTCTGCTCGTGTCGGCATTCTGCGCACTTGGCGTAGCCAGTTCGCCGGCTGCTATGCGCTTCTTCTTCGGAAACCAGCTTGTATTCTGGGGAATGCTGATCGCAATGTTAGCCATGGCGTTTATCTTGCCTGCCCGTCTTGCAAAAATGTCATCGGGCGCAGTGCTTGGATGCTTCATCGCCTATTCAGCATTGATGGGCTGTTGGTTGGCACCTATATTTCTTGTCTATCGTTTAGGAACTATTGTTTATACACTCTTCATCACAGCCGGAACATTCGGCGCGATGTCGGTCTACGGTTACTTCACGAAGAGCGACCTCTCGAAGATGGGTGCATACCTGATGATGGCACTCTTCGGACTCATAATTGCCTGCGTGGTAAATATATTCTGGGCTAACTCCACTTTGGAGTGGATCATCTCGATCGTAGGTGTACTTATATTCGTAGGCCTCACCGCGTGGGATACTCAGCAGGTGAAGAGAATGGCAGCCGCCAACCTTGCTCCCGAACTTGCCGACAAACTCGCCACAATGGGCGCGATGAATCTCTACCTCGACTTCATCAACCTCTTCCTCTTCCTTCTCCGCATTTTCGGAGGTGGCAGCCGCGACTAATCCCTACTGATTGAGTGCTGAAGCACTCAACACGAATTAAGATAAAAATAATCCCCATGCATCATCCGATGCATGGGGATTATTTGTTGGTATGTCTACCTCTCTTTCAGAGGCAGATCGGATTATTGGTTGTCGAAGTGGGGGCGGTCGTCGCGCCGGGGAGCGAAGCTACGGGGTCCGCGGTCGCCATCACGACGCGGCGCGCGGTCGCCTTCGCGGCGGGGTCCGCGATCACCATCACGGCGCGGTCCGCGATCGCCATCACGGCGCGGACGATCACCACTTTCGCGGCGCGGACGGGCCTCACGCTCTACATAACCTTCGGGTTTGGGAGTGAGTACGCGCATTGAGAGGCGGTATTTGCCGGTCTTCTTGTCGATTTCGATGAGTTTGACGTTTACTTTGTCGCCCTCTTTCAGACCGCTGGCCTCCATGTTGTCGAGGCGGTCCCAAGAGATCTCGGAGATGTGAAGGAGGCCGTCGCGTCCGGGCATGAATTCGATAAATGCACCGAAGTCGAGGATCGAGCGGACAGTGCCTTCGTAAACCTCACCCTCTTCAGGCTGAGCCACGATAGCTTTGATCTTGGCGAGAGCTGCGTCGATGCTTTCCTTATCTTTAGAAGCGATCTCAACTTTGCCGATGCCGAGCTTTTCGTCCTCATCTATTGAGATAACAGTGCCGGTCTCTTCCTGAATGCCCTGGATAACCTTGCCCTGCGGGCCGATAACTGCACCGATCATCTCTTTGGGGATGGTGAGAGTGACGAGACGCGGAACGTGAGGTTTGTAGTCCTCGCGGGCCTCGGGGATTGTCTCGTTGATGATATTGAGGATGTGGAGGCGCCCCTGTTTAGCCTGCTCAAGAGCCTTGGAAAGAATCTCGTAGCTGAGGCCGTCGCACTTGATATCCATCTGAGTGGCGGTGATACCTTTGGTGGTACCAGTCACCTTGAAGTCCATGTCGCCGAGGTGGTCCTCATCGCCGAGGATATCGGAGAGCACGGCATATTTCACAGCACCTTCGTCGGAGATAAGACCCATTGCCACACCGGCTACGGGGCGTTTCATCTTCACGCCGGCATCGAGCAGGGCGAGTGTACCGCCGCAAACTGTAGCCATCGATGAAGAACCGTTTGATTCGAGGATGTCGGAAACGATGCGGCAAGTGTAGGGGAACTCATCGGGGAACATACGCTTCAGAGCGCGGTGCGCGAGGTTTCCATGACCAACTTCACGACGACCTACGCCACGCTGCGGGCGAGCCTCGCCTGTAGAGAAGGGAGGGAAGTTGTAGTGAAGGAGGAAACGCTCTTTGCTCTGATTGAGAACGTCGTCTACGATCTTCTCGTCGAGAGTGGTGCCGAGAGTGGCTGTGACGAGAGCCTGAGTCTCACCGCGGGTGAAGACAGCGGTTCCGTGAGGTCCGGGGAGGTAATCAACCTCAGCCCAGATGGGGCGGATCTCGGTGGTCTTACGGCCGTCGAGACGGATACCCTCGTCGAGAACGCAACGGCGCATAGCCTCTTTCTCAACATCGTGGTAATAGCGCTTAACCATGGCGATGCGCTGGTCTTCGCTGTATCTTTCGAGCTGCTCCTCGGTCATCTCGGGGAGGTTGGCGATATATTCGTCGCAGATTGCCTTGAATGAATCGTTGCGCCAGTGCTTGTCGGCAGAGCCGGTGCGGGCGATGGCGTAAGCCTTGTCGTAGCATTTCTCGCGAACGTCGGCGCGAAGTTCTTCGTCATTAACTTCGTGGTTATATTCACGCTTCACCTCTTTGCCGGCTTCTTTCACGAGCTCCATCTGAGCCAAACAGTGTTTCTTGATCTCTTCGTGAGCCACGCGGAGGGCTTCGAGGAGTTCATCTTCAGAAACCTCGTTCATCTCGCCTTCCACCATCATGATGTTGTCGTAAGTGGCACCAACCATCAGTTCGATGTCGGCTTTCTCGATCTGGTCGAAAGTGGGGTTGATCACCCATTCGCCGTCAACACGTGCCACGCGCACCTCGGAGATGGGGCCGTTGAAGGGGATGTCGCTGACTGCGAGGGCAGCCGAAGCTGCGATACCTGCGAGTGCGTCGGGAGCATCGTTTTCGTCAGCTGAGTAGAGAGTGACGTTCACGAAAGTCTCTGCATGATAGTTGTCGGGGAAGAGAGGGCGGAGCACGCGGTCGACGAGACGAGAAGTCAGGATCTCATAATCGCTTGAGCGGCCTTCGCGTTTAAGGAAGCCTCCGGGATAACGACCGATAGAGGCGTATTTCTCTTTGTATTCAACTGTGAGGGGCATGAAGTCAACACCCTCGCCGGCCTCTTTGGCCGAGCATACGGTTGCGAGGAGCATAGTGTTGCCCATTCGCACCTCCACCGCTCCGTCGGCCTGTTTGGCCAGCTTGCCTGTCTCGATCGTGATTTCACGGCCGTCGGGCAAAGCGATGGTTTTCTTAAATGTCTGTAACATAAATTCTTTATTGTATTTCTTCGCGTAAATTGAAATTTTCGGAAAACACTTTTTCCGATCCTTATGGTGCTATATACGCCTACACCGTAGGCTGCTCTGACCCCGGTGCAGACGGCTGTCGTAATGTTAAGGATCGTAATATTTCACAAAGTTAGCAATTTAATTCCATAAAAATGACGGAATCTTCGTATATTTGCACTTGAAAAGCAAAAAAAGTATAATTTTATAGGCATAACATGAAATTAAAGAGTGTATTCCATAGGTTTGTCCTCCTTTCGGCCTCTGTTTTGGTGATTACAGGTTGCGCTGAGGATAAGTTTAAAGTTAACGGTGAAATAGAAGGCGGTGCAGACAAAACCGTGCTTCTTGAGAAATCTGATTTTCACGGACGCTGGATTGTTCTCGACTCCGCGAAAGTGGCATCATCCGGTAAGTTTGAAATCAAGTCGGAGGCTCCGGCTTCGCCTGAAATCTACCGTCTCTCTCTCGGCGACCGTTTTATTTATTTCCCGGTGGATTCCGTGGAGACAATCACTATCGTCTCGCCGGCTGACAAGTTCGGCACCGATTTCGAGGTCTCCGGGTCGGAGCAGGCCGTGAATATGGCATCGTTTGAGAAAGAACTGATGGCTCTCGATGCCACAGACGACGCGAAGCGCGAAGAGTTCAAGAAAAACGTATATTCAAAATATCTCAAGGATTCGCAGGGAGGTATCATCGGTTATTACGTACTGACGAAGATTGTAGACGGTAAACCGCTCTATGACCCTACGGACAACTCCGATGCCCGCTATTACGCTGCGGTGGCTACGGCCTTTGAATATTTCCGTCCGAACGATCCTCATACCGGGATGCTGCGCGACGTGAGTATCGCCGGGATGCGCCGTAAGAATTCCGAGAGTGGCAAAAAGCGTGTGGTCGAGGCCGAGGAGATTACGATGCTTGACATTGACCTTCAGGATGTCAACGGTAAAAACGTGAAGCTCTCCGACATAGCAGGAAAGGGTAAGAAGACGGTTGTGATTTTCGGCATGATGAACGAGCCGGAGTCTCCCGCGCTCAACTTAGGTCTCGCAGAGCTTTATTCGGCTATGGGTGGAAATGTGAATTTCTATCAGGTGTCGTTCGATTCAGATCAGTACGCATGGCGCGACGCGGCCAAGAACCTTAGCTGGACCAACGTAATCGACCCTGCCGGCATGACCTCCGACGTGGCTCGTCAGTATAATCTCGGGTCACTTCCCGTGTTCTTCATCTACACCTCTGACGGCCGTCTGATCGACCGCGCGGATAATGTGGCCGAACTCCGTAAGAAGCTTTAAGTTATGGATTGGAAAGATATGCTTTCGCAGTTTCGCGATGACCTGCCGGAGGGGGAGGAGATTGCGGCTCCCGCAGATGCCGAACCCACAAAAGCTGAGCGTAAGAAAGGGAAGCTGCAGATCTTTACGGAAAAGAAAGGCCGCAAAGGGAAAGTGGCAACTATTGTAGCCGGTTTTGACTGTGACGACGACGAACTTCAGGAGATTGCCTCCGATGCCAAGCGGCATTTAGGAGTAGGCGGATCGGCGCGTGGCGGTGAGATCCTGATTCAGGGAGATTGCCGCGAGCGGTTGGCCGAATTTCTTAGATCGAAAGGATACGGTGTTAAGTAAGAAGTAATAAGTAGGGATGCGACTATGATCGAATTGCTTGAGCTTCATAGGGCTTCGGCCGGGTCGGGTAAAACCTACACCCTGGCCAGAAAGTTTTTGTGGTATTTCCTGACGATACGCGATAATGCCGAGGATCTCAATAGTCCGCGGCGATTGCGTACGGAGCCGGAACTGCGCGATTCGCTCAAGCATATCCTTGCCGTGACCTTTACCAACAAGGCCACCAATGAGATGAAGCAGCGCATCGTTGAGAAACTTGATGCGCTCGCTTGGCCTAAGATGAGCTATCGTAACGGCAATCTTGACGATGAGCCTGATTATATGCGCGATTTCATAATTGGGCTTAACGGTCTTGACCCTTCGCTGACAAAAGAGGAGTATGCCGAGGCGTGGAAGTCGGATGATCTGGATGTGAAGTGGTCGGATATAAGTAATCTGGCAAGAAAGGGCCTATATATCCTGCTCGAAAATTATTCCGATTTTCAGGTCTCCACCATCGACTCATTCTTCCAGACCGTGCTCCGCACGTTTGCCTACGAAACTGACCTTAACGACTCTTACGCCATCGAGCTTGACAGCGATTATCTGTCGAAGGTGAGTATCGATGCCACGCTGCAGGATATCGAAGAGAGCTATGCCTCGGACGATGTGAGATACTGGATACGCCTTCTTATGCAGAACAGCCGGGAGAAGGGTGACAGCAGCTGGAATCTCTTCCAGAAAAGAGACAACAGCATTTATTCCTCTTTCATAGCCTGGCTCAAGAAGTTGGAAAATGAGGAATTCAAGAAGATCCGCAGTGATCTTGAAAGCTATTTTGATAGCAATCCCGATTTGTGCGGGCTCTACCGTCGGATGGAGAAGCGCACCAACGATGCTTTGAAGCCGGAATGGAAGAAGATGACCCGCAGCGCCCATGATTTGCTTGGAATTCTTGACACCACTGATATTTTTAACCCTACTATCAAGAAGTTCAAGGATCATGCTCAGAAATCAATCGGGTTCAAATTTAATGTAAAGGTAGCCGGATATTCCCCTATTGAAGATTTCGGCGGCAAAACATATCTTGACCGCAAGAAAGAGGATCCCGAATTGTACTCGCGTCTTGAAGATGCTTATATTCAAATGCGCGAGGCTTACAAGGCGTGGAAAGAGAAGTTCGAGTCGCCCGAGGTGAAGCATTGGGCTCTCTATCGCCAGAACTTTCCTTACCTTGGTCTGCTAAGCATCGTGCTTCGTAAAAGGCGCGAATATCTTGAGGATAACAACAGCGTGGAACTGGGCGAAACCAACACATTGCTTCATAAAATCATCGGGAAAGATGATGCCCCTTTTATATATGAGCGTCTTGGCACGCGTCTGAACCATTATCTTATCGATGAGTTTCAGGATACATCCGAGATGCAGTGGCAGAATTTCAAGCCGTTGCTTCATGAGAGTCTCGGACGCGGCAATGAAAATCTGCTTATCGGCGATGCGAAGCAAAGTATATATCGATTCCGCAACGCCGATTCATCGCTCATATCGAGCAAGGTTGATCTGCAGTTTGGCGAGTATGTGAAGCACTTCGGAGACCGCCCGGAGGAGAACACCAACTATCGTTCTTCGGAGAGGGTGGTGGAGTTCAACAACGGATTCTTCTCATTCGTGAAAGAACGGCTTGGCGAGGAGGTGAGCGATTGCGGCGGGTCGATAGATTTCCGCAACCTCTATGCCAACGTATATCAGAACTTTTCCGGAAGGAAAAGTCTGCGTAACGGATATGTGGAAGTCAATTTTATCAAGGCCGCTAAGGTTGATGAGGCGAAGGAGATTGTAGTCGCGCAGTTGCCCGGTCTTATAAACGAGTTGCGTCATCGAGGCTATCGGCTCAGGGATATTGCGTTGCTCGTAAGGGCGAATGAGGAGGGAGAGCGTATCATCAATCGGCTTACGGCCTATAATTCGGAAACTTCAAATGCTTCTGAAAAGATTGAGTTCGTGTCAGAGCAGTCGCTGAAACTTTCCGGCTCGGTGGCTGTGAAACTCATCCTCAACACCCTCACGTCAATCTCCAAAGGTGTGAATCCCGAAGTGCGCAGCGGCGAGGAGGCGATAAGGCGCGGAGTTGTCAACTGGCAGGAGATGGAGAGCAATTTCCGTGTGTTCGCACTGAAACACCCCGAACTGTCCACCCCCGAGAAGATCCGGATATTTCTTGAATCCGGTTCAGACAGTGATGCCATCGCCACGATGCTCGCCGATATGAAAGCTGTAACGTTGCCCGCATTGGTGGAAAGCATCGCGGCTACATTTCTGCCTGAAGATATCCGGCAACGCGACCTCGCGTTTATTTCGGCATTTCAGGATATCGTGCTCGAATATTGCGAGTCGCATCCGTCAGACATAGCTTCATTTCTGCTATGGTGGCAGAGACGGGGGCTGAGCGCGGCTATCGCTTCGCCTGAAGACATGGATGCCGTGAAAGTCATGACGATCCACAAATCGAAAGGGCTGGAGTTTCCGTGTGTAATCATACCTTTTGCACAGGATGAATTCAATTCCGCCGGAAGAAAATCGGAATGGCGTTGGGTCAAGCCTTACGGATTTGAGGGTGAGAAATTGCCCGATTATATACCGGTCGAGACTACTTCTTCTCTCGAAGCCACCGATCATGAGAATCTCTATCGGGAATTCCTCGATCTGCGTTCGATGGATACGCTCAATAATCTTTACGTCGGGTTCACACGCGCTGTCAGTGAACTTTATATCTTCTGCAAAGATGAAGCCGAACCGAAGAAGAAAAGTAAGAAAGGTGCCGACAAAGGGGAGGGGCCTTCTGCAAAATCATTAGCTGTTTCGTCATTGCTGAGGGAATATTTGGAGGCGGGTCCTGAGGATGAACAGGTGACCATAGGCGAGAAGATAACGAAATCGCCTGATAAGGATTCCAAGTCAGGGGCTGATGGGGATGGAGAGAAGTCAAAGATTGTGGAATACAAAATGCGCACCAAGCTTGACTTTCTGAAATATCGCACGGACGCGACTTCAACTGTCAAGACTATCGACGACGATGAGGACGACGATGAGGATGTCGACCCGCGATCGGAAGGAAATATCTGCCATGCCATCATGGAGCACATAAGAACTGCCGGCGACATCCCTTCGGCTGTGAACCGCATGGTTCACAAGGGATTACTGCCACTTGCTGAAAGAGACGTAATCATAGGCAAATTTGAACGCTGGCTCTCCGAACCGGAAGTTAAGGGATGGTTCGATGGGAGCTGCAGTGTCAAGGCAGAGCGCAGCATAGTCAAGAAATCGGTCGGGAAGTCTGTTGGCGATGACGGAAAAAAGAGGAAAGGAGGGGTGCTCCTGCGCCCCGACCGCATTATGACCTATCCCGACGGATCGGTGGTGATAGTGGATTATAAGTTCGGAGATTTCAAGAATCATAAGAAATATGCCCGGCAGATAAAAAATTATATCTATAAGCTCAGATCCACGGGGAAGTATAAGTCGGTTGCCGGATATTTATGGTATGTTAAAGAAGGGAAGTTGGAAAAATTTGGATAAACTGAAAACTTTTTTTGTAAATTTGCGGTCAGTCAAAGTAACGCAGACACTCCGTGGCTGCGAAAATCGCCGTCACGGAGTGCCGGCGCTACTGTGGCCGGCGTCCGCTTTTTGCTGACTCGCGAATATATAAAATATTGGCGAATTCGTCAATATTTTATATATTTGCATCGAAAACCAATACTTGATATATTTTGGATCCCGATCCTTTACCGGTCTCGCCTTTGGCGAACCTGATGATTTTATTGACAAACGCCGTGCAGCCGGCGATTAGTTTTCATGCTCCCGAAAATTGGGCGGCGTGGAGTCTGCTGGTAATCATATCCTTTTGTTGCCTCCTTATCTCGGCATTCGTATCGGGAAGCGAAATAGCATATTTCGGTCTTACCCCACAGGATGTCGAGGAGTTGGAAGAATCCGATTCTCCTCGCGATCAGAAGGCATTGTCGTTTATCAAAGACAGCGAGCGTCTGCTCGCCACTATCCTGATATCCAATAATCTGGTGAACATCATGATGGTGGTGCTTCTTACGTTTGCCATCTCGCAGACCGTGGTGTTCAACAGCGCGGTAGTCAACTTTCTGTTGCAGACCGTATTCATGACATTTCTGCTTCTGCTTTTCGGAGAAATATTCCCGAAATTGGTGGCTCGCGGGCGCACTCTGCGCTGGGTGCGTATGGCAGTGCCCGGCATCAACGTTCTGTATGTGATATTGGGCCCGCTGGCGAAAATTATGGCCCGCTCCACAACCCTCGTGGGCAAAATCGTGACTAAAAAACAGACCAATATCTCCACCGATGAGTTGGAGAAAGCACTTGAGATTTCCGATGTTTCCGACGGCAAGGAGAAGGAGATGCTCGAAGGTATCCTGTCGTTCGGTGAGATCGAGGCTCATGAGATCATGATTTCTCGCGTGGACGTTACGGCCATCGAATATCACGATTCGTGGGAAAAAGCGATGAAGATTATCCTTGATTCAGGCTTTTCCCGGATTCCGGTTTACGACACGTCGCAGGATAGCATAATCGGTATTCTTTACAGCAAGGATCTTCTCCCTTATATCGACAGTGAAAACCCCGATTTCAAGTGGCAAAGTCTTCTGCGCGAACCCTATTTCGTGCCTGAATCGCGCATGATCGATGACCTGCTTGAGGATTTCCGCAAACGTAAGATACACATCGCTATTGTGGTCGATGAATATGGCGGCACACAGGGGATCGTGACCCTTGAGGATATCATCGAGCAGATCGTAGGTGAAATCGACGATGAATATGACGATGTGACCTCGATGTATAAGAAAATCGGCCCTGATTCTTACATTTTCGAGGCAAAGATTCCTCTTACGGATTTTTGCAGAGTCACAGGAGTCGATGAGGAGGAACTGGGAGATGTCGGCGATGCCGAGACATTGGCCGGCTTGCTATTGAAAATCAAGGGCGATTTCCCGACTACGAAGGAAACGCTTGTGCTTGGCGATATGCACTTTCATGTCACCAAAATCGAGCGTCACCGCATCGTCACCGTGAGCCTGCGGATCATACCATCAAATGCCTGAGCATTTGATGGAAAGTATAAAGTATAAAGTATATTTCAAAATACTATCATCTAAAGCCAAAGGCCTAAAACCTAAAGCCTAAAAAGAAATGGATACTGAATTCATATATTGGAGGCATCGCACTGTGCCCGGCATAAAAGTTGAGGAAGTATGCGGCGCGGAAGACCGACCGCTGAAACTATGGCTCGAGATGGCCTATCAGGTCTATTGCGAGAACGGCAAGGAGGTGTATCGCGAGATCGGACATTACCCTTCGGGTGCGCCGTTCCTGATGGGCGACAGCAGCCGCATTTCCATCACTCACGCCGGCCGCTTCTTAGCTGTGGCTACGCTTCCTCCTACTCCGGAAGTGGATCTTGCCGGATTCTCCCAGCGTGCGGCTCTCGGCATAGATGCTGAGAGAGCGGACCGTGAGCAAGTGCTTAAGGTGCGCGACCGTTTTCTGAATGCACGTGAACTGGAGATGATCGATAAGGAAGATGTGTTTGCTAATGTTCATGCCTGGACAGCAAAGGAAGCTCTCTATAAAGCTGCCTTGCAGAGCGGTCTTGACATACGGGAACATATCGAAATTGTGTCGCTTCCGAAGATTGGTCCCGCAGTGCCGGTGTATGATCATGCGGAATTCGATCCTATCTGCCCCGGCGAAGGACGCGTGAAGATCAACGGCGAATGGGAGCCGTTTGTGCTTTATAGCTACGAATCCGAGGGAAACATCGTCACGCTTGCTTATTCCCGCCGCTGCGCTAAGTTCTCAAAAGAGAATAATTAATCGATCGTTAAAATGTCATAATGACAAATGGTCAATTTGACAACATCTTAATTATTAATTAATTCATAGGGATATGGAAATCGGAACATTAATCAAAAATCGTCGCCAGACACTGCGTGTGACGCAGCAGGCACTCTCCGAAATGTCGGGCGTAAGCGTCAGGATGATAAAAGCCATAGAGGGAGGTTATGCCAATCCTTCGGTCGGCACGCTCGAAAAAATACTGAACGTACTTGGCCTCCAGCTCACCATAATCGACCGTCAGGACGCAGAACCCACCCCCGGCGATCAGGGGTTGTAAAGGAAGATGGGGTCGGATTCGCGGTTCATGCGGTCGAGGGCGGTGACAGCGTAAGTCACACCTTTTTCTTTGGCGTCAATCTCTAACTTGGTGAAAGGGGTGAGAGCGATGATGGTCTGCGGATCTGTGATATCCTGTTTTTCACCGGCGAAGAACTGATAGACTGCATAGCGCACCGGGTCGGTGGCATGAGGTTTGTGCGAGGCTTTGGGAGCTTCCCACATCAGGAATTCCTTGTCATCTTCTTTCACTATCTTTATCTCTGGAACAGTCTGCGGTTTGACGCTTTTGTCGCCGTAGGCGGGGGGGAGGGCGATTGTAGACTGATATTTCATCGCCAGCGAATCGGCCACGCCTTTATAGTTGCCCGTAACCCAATAGCCGCACCACCAGATGTTGCCCCCGATGTTCGGCAATTTACGCGACAGTTTCACCTTCGTGTCAAGCTCATTCTTATCATTGTTTTCAGGGTCGGCGGAATCCATCGTGCGCTTCACGTCCTGACCTACATAAATGTCGACGTCGCCGGCGTTATCGTTCCACCATTTCACGAGTTTGCGCGAGGGCGCGGCTTTAGTGTCGAGACTCCAGTAAAGCTGCGGAGCAAGATAATCTATCCATCCGTTTTTAGCCCACAACAACACATCGGCGTAGAGGTCGTCGTAGTTCTGAAGACCAGTACTCTCGCTCCCTCGCGGGTCGGTACGTTTGTTGCGCCAGATACCGAACGGACTCACGCCAAACCTTACCCACGGCTTGCGGTCTTTGATGGTCTTGTTGATCTGCTCTATAAGGAGGTCTACATTATGACGGCGCCAGTCCGTAAGGTTTCTGCCGAGACCGAATTTGAGGTAGCTTGCATTGTCGGGGATAGCTTTCCCTTGCGCAGGATAGGGATAGAAATAATCGTCGATATGGATTGCGTCTACATCGTAACGCTCTGTAATGTCATCGATCACCTTGCATATAAAATCGCGGTTCTCCTGATATGCGGGATCGAAAAGCACCTGACCGTTATAAGTGAAGAAGCGCTGCGGCTCCATCCGCGACATATGATTGGAGGGGAGCACTTCTTTGGCATTTGATGTAACGCGGTAGGGGTTGAGCCAAGCGTGAAACTCCATGCCGCGTTTGTGAGCCTCTTCGATGGCGAATTCCATGGGGTCCCACATCGGGTTGGGAGCTTTGCCACGCTTTCCGGTGAGCCATGAGCTCCAAGGCTCGAGGTCGGACTTATAAAGCGCATCGGCTGTGGGGCGCACTTGAAAAATCAGCGCATTGCATCCTGCGTCATGAAGTTTCTCGATCTGCTCGATCATGTAAGCTTTCTGCTGCTCGGTAGTCTTGTTCTGCCATTGCGATTGTCCGATCACATGAAGCCATGCCCCACGGAACTCCCGCTTCGGGTTTTCGATGTTCTCAGCCAAAGCCAACAACGGGATTATAAAAGCAAGAATTATATTGAAAAGTCGTCTCATCAATAATTTCGAGTTTTAATTCAGGTAATGTAGGGACGCACCATGGTGCGTCCGCAAATATTTTTTAATTATATTTTGGGTCGGACGCTCCATGGAGCGTCCCTACAAATATATTCTCTTCGCTTCAATCTACTCGCCGATGCCGATGCCGAAGAGGGCGTAGTCGTAGAAGACGGGGTCTTCGGGGCGGATGGTGCGCAGGGCGGCCGTGAGTTGGTCAACGCTTTTGCGGTCGTTTGCGCGGCGTTCGAGTATTCCGAGATTGCGTGCCGTGTTGCCTACATGAACGTCAAGGGGGATGTAGAGCTTGCTCTTCGGGATAGATTTCCATACACCCATATCGACGATGCCGTCGTCGCGCACAAGCCAGCGAAGAGCCATGTTGATACGCTTCAGCGCAGTGGAATCCAGATTGACAGGGAGGCATTGCGAACAGTTCTCACCGTTGTTCTCCTCGCGCATCACTTTTTCCATCTCCTCCACGAGTTTCCATGCCGGAGCTTCAGTGTCGCCAACGCGCAGCGACGCGGCGAAAGCATCGAGCGAACCGTAATCGCGGTAGATTCTGTTGAGTCCGCGCAAGAAATACTGTAGATGACGTGCGAAGAACGTGCGGTGGATATTGAGCGAAGGGTCAAGGTCCTCATATCCGCGGTCCATGACGTAGGCGTAAGGCTCGTTATCCATCAGGTTCAGCATCCGCTCGCAGTCTCGGCAGATCATCGTGCGTCGCCCCCATGCGATAATGGCGGAGAGAAATGCAGCGATTTCGATATCCTGCAACTTCGAGAACCGGCGCGGAAACTGCACCGGGTCGTTCGCGATGAATTCCGGGCGGTTGATGCGCGTGGCCTCTGTGTCTAAGAGTTCACGTATATCGTTGCTGATATGAGGTATGATCAGGTCGGTCTTTTTCATCATTTCATTTCGTGCAAAGGCAATGTTTCAACGGCTTCCGGCCGAAAATGTTTCACGGTGTGAAGCATTGCGGTGTCGAATGCCTGAACATATCGTGGATCGGCTAAAGTATCGTATTTTACACGCATAGCCCTCATTTTTGTGTTACATTCAGCGGTGTCCCTGACGTTATGGTTCACGGCGTAAAGGCGTCCGGCGGTGCGCCCGTCGATAATGGCGGTCTCAACGGAGATTGCTGCCTGTTCGCTTTTCTCCATCTTCGAGCAAGATGCCAAAATGCTGACCGATATGATTAAAAGATACTTTTTCATTTGCCATAAAGTTCATCCCACCAGGATGGGTCGTCTTGCAGATATTTTGCGAACCAAGCCATGATGGTGTCTTGCCAGATAAGCTTTTTGTCGAAGTCGGTGATGATATGGTTCTCATCATCTACTGTTACGAGTTCTACCGTGCGACCCAAGATACGGAGCGCGTTGAAAAGCTGGATGCTTTCACCGATAGGTACGTTTGTGTCAACAGAGCCGTGCAGAAGAAGCAGGGGAGTGTGAATCTTATCAGCGTTGAAGAGTGAGCCCTGCTTTGTGTAGAGGTCGGGGTCGGTCCAAGGA
>JAIEAO010000135.1 GCA_029071345.1 Muribaculaceae bacterium
TTTAATTGTTAATTTTGACTCAATCCGGATGATGACTTTGTTTTAATAGCGAAGAGCCTCCCCTTCTAATAGCCCGGCCGGGCGATATCAATATACTGAATTGCCGCCGTGCTGAAATATCTACAACGAAAGATGCGGAAATGTTCAAATTTTTGTTAAAAATAGAGGAAAAAATACGATTTTTTATTAAATTTGCACAAACAACTGAAAATGGGCTTATAATGTCCGGCTCCGACGTACGCCGGAACTGCGCAAATCCCTTTCAAAACATAGAAAACCAAAATACAAAACTGATATAAACACTTAAAACCCAAATAAATTTACCCAAATAAATTTTATTAAAAATGACAAAAATTGGTATCAACGGCTTTGGCCGTATCGGACGTTTTGTTTTCCGTGCCTCTACTAAAAGAGAGGATATCGAGGTAGTAGCAATCAACGACCTTCTTCCCGTAGATTACATGGCTTATATGCTCAAGTATGACACAATGCATGGCCGTTTCGACGGAACAGTTGATTACGATCTCGAGAAGAGCCTTCTCATCGTAAACGGCAAAGCAATCCGCGTAACCGCATGCCGCGACCCGAAAGAGATCGGCTGGGGCGAAGCAGGTGCTGAATACGTAGTTGAGTCTACAGGTCTTTTCCTTACTAAAGAGAAAGCTCAGGCTCACATCGAGGCAGGTGCTAAATATGTAGTTATGTCTGCTCCTTCTAAAGACGACACTCCCATGTTCGTTTGCGGTGTAAACGAGAATACTTACGTAGCCGGCACTCAGTTCGTATCTAACGCTTCTTGCACCACTAACTGTCTTGCTCCTATCGCCAAAGTTCTCCACGAGAAATTCGGTATCAAAGAGGGTCTCATGACTACAGTTCACTCTACTACTGCAACTCAGAAGACTGTTGACGGTCCTTCAATGAAAGACTGGCGTGGTGGTCGTGCCGCTTCCGGCAACATCATCCCCTCTTCTACAGGTGCTGCTAAGGCTGTAGGTAAAGTTATCCCCGAGCTTAACGGCAAACTTACAGGTATCTCTATGCGTGTCCCCACTCTCGACGTATCTGTAGTTGACCTTACTGTTAACCTCGAGAAACCCGCTACTAAAGAGGCTATCTGCGCTGCTATGAAAGAGGCTGCTGAAGGCGAGCTCAAAGGTGTGCTCGGTTACACTGAGGACGCTGTTGTAAGCTCTGACTTCCTCGGCTGCCCCCTCACTTCAATCTTCGACGCAACTGCAGGTGTATATTTGACTGACAACTTCGTTAAGGTTATCTCTTGGTATGACAACGAGATCGGTTACTCTAACAAAGTTCTCGACCTTATCGCTCACATGAAGAAAGTTAACGGCTAATAACCGGATACATTCAGATAAACCAATCGCCCCGGCCTCACGGTCGGGGCGATCGTTTTTACGCCATGCATATCAGGCGCAAAAGAGATATAATAACTTTTAGTTCTTTTTGCGTTTCCTGTTTTTAATTCCGACGGTATCACCATTGCGGTCGCGCACACTCACCGGCGAACTGTCGCCATAAATGTTTAACAACTCATCTGAGTTGATGATCCCCTTTATATATACTATGGTATAACCTCTTTCGTCTCTTGTCTCGATCAGTATATCCTGAATCTCATGGTTATTGAGGATCTTTCCGACGTATATGTTGATTTTGTCAGTGAAATCCGAAATGTTCAGGATCAGTTCAAGATTCATTTTTTTTACAACATTTTTGCAGTCATCGTACATGGAATAATAAGAACTTGGCTTCCGGGTGCTGATTATCTCAATGGATTCCGGATTCTTTATCAATTTTTTCAGATGTCTGAATTGATCAGATTCAATCGACATCCCAAGTTTTATGGCTGCCGGAGAGACATAGACTGTGCTTACATCCATACCGCCGGGATACTTCTTGAATACGCGTGAGTCTGAAAAACCGATTGAAGTCGAGGTTAACAAGAGTATTAAAAGAGAGATTATCTTTTTCATAATTACAAATTTTTTTCAAAAATATTCGATTTTGAGTTAACTGCAAAATTCCGGGAAGAATTTATTGCTCAAGAATCCTGTTCAGTATCCGGTCAGACTCCAGAATAGAGGTTTGGCATTCCTCTATACAGTTGTAGGCGTATGCTAATTTCTGCGACGCGTTGCCAAGTGCGGAAGAGGCAATCTCCAGCGCCCGGATCTCCTCCTCGCTTAACGTGTATTCCTCTTCCGGCGCAGGCTCTGATTTCTTCACGCTCTTTCGCTTCGCGCGGGCGATCTTAGGCTGCGCAGGGGTCTTCACCTCCGGCGCCACATTCTCATCCGCGTTTGCCTGAGCGATATTGTTAGCCGCAAGCTCCTCTACCGGCGGAATCTCCGGGATTATCTCCATATTCTTCAGAGTATCCAGAATCTTCTCCGATGCCAACTGCTGACCGGCGGGATTGCCGCCCATCGGCGTCTCATTGCCGAACGGGAGAAGCAGCACCAAAGCAACCACAGCCGCCACCGCCGAAACACCGATGAAGATACGGCACAGTGTCGAGCTGTAGCGGAGGTTTCCCAACCTCAGTAATGGTTGATGATGGTACGGTGCGGGTTCTTCGACACTTGCAAGCAAGTGTCGCTCCGTAGAAGCATCAATAGCCGCCATTATCTTCTCGTCAAGGTCGGCAGGAGCCTCCGCGAAAGCCTGCGCCTCGGCAAGCACCGCGAACACCTTGCGGTCGGCCTCCAACTCTGCGGGTAATTCTGCCGCAGAGCTGAAGAAATCGGTAAGCTCAAGTTCCTCCTCGCGGGTGGTCTCCCCGTTATAGAACTTATCAAGCAATTCCCTTATATATTCGTAATTCATACTCATTCCTAAATAAAATTATCAATTCCTGTTTGGTTTTCAGTTATCAGAAATTAGTTGTAAAAAGTGTCCATAACTCCTAACTCCTAATTCCTAACTAAGAGAACCATTCTCTAAGCTTCCTTCGTCCCCGGCTCAGTAGCTGACGGGCGTTGGCCGTCGAGACACTCAATGCGCCGGCTATGTCCTCCGAAGAACTCCCTGCGAACGCCGACATCTCCACAGCCTGCCGTTCCTTGTCGGGGAGCGAGTGCATCCGATCTATCACCTCCGAGAGGGTCAGCGAATCCTCGGCACTGCTTTTCGTCGAGATTGTCCCCACATCCTTATCCAGCGAAGTCACACGTTTGGAGAGTTCATATTGCGAGATACAGATGTTGCGCACCGCCGAGAGGCAATAGGCAGCCGGATTGTCCGGCACCGTACCGGCGCAAATATTCTCCCAGATTCGGAGCATCGCCGTCTGCACGGCATCCGAGGCATCCTCACGCGACCCGATGATGGCTACGGCTACACCGAACATCCTCCCGCTGTGCGGCAGAATATTTTCGCTGAAATATTTCCCGGGATTCTCGATCATGAATACTTTGAGAGCCCTACACCATTAGCAAACGAGTTGGAAGTGGCGAAATAATTAGCATTTACGAACCAGTTTCCATTGTCGAAATAATTGGCCCCTCTGTCTACAAGACAAAGATAACCCAAATTTGTGACAAACAAAACCTAAAAAATTTAGATTTCCCTCTCATTCTACCACAAACACATGGCAATGAAAGGATATTAACGTGTAATCAGATTCAAATAATGTTAAAATCAGACATTAAAACATTTTTCATTTCACAATATTTGTATAACAGAATAATTTGTATTAACTTTACACGCATAGAACCTACCACGCCTCTCAACGATGCGAAACTGGTAGGTCATTTTTTATTTATATGAAACGTCCATACTACAAAAAAGCTATTACCGTTTCTGAGCAAATTGATTTGCTGGAGAATAAAGGTATGGATTTTTTTGATAAAAATTTAGCGCATAACACACTTTCAACAATCGGCTATTATCGGTTCAGCGGATATGCTTATCCATTCAGGAATAATGTGGATCATAGTAGTTTTGTAGATGACACCTCATTTGAGAAAGTCTATTCCATATATGAATTTGACAGGTCTCTCAAAAGTTTGTTATTCTCATATCTGGCAAGAATAGAGATAGCCTTCCGAACTCTTGTAATTGATAAGTTCAGCATCGGAAAAGGAACGGCCTTATGGTATGCGGATTCTACAAATTTTATTAATATTGCCGAGCATGACGATTTTCTTGCCACACTTGAATATGATCTTGAAAATTCCAGAGAAGATTTCGTCAATCACTTCCGTAATAATTATTGCGACACTTTTCCTCCGGCCTGGATTGCCCTTCAGATAGTCTCTTTTGGTACACTCATTAAGCTATATCGCAACTTTAATGACAGAGAACTGCAATCGCAAGTTGCGAAGACATTTGGATGTGAAAGCGTTGAGCGCTTTATATCTTGGATGAACACACTTGTATATCTCCGTAATATTTGCAGCCATCACGCCCGTCTTTGGAACCGACCTATTAAAAAACGTCCGGAAGCATATAACTTCGGGGTGAAAGGGAAACGATGGACTAACGATGATGTCTCAAAATTATACTATTCCATCTGCGTAATAGGATCATTACTAAAAAACATTATCCCCCATAATCTTTTCAAAACTGAACTTTCGGAGCTATTTGAATCTAACCCTTACGTTAATTCTACCAAATCTAAATTTTTAGGATTTCCTAAGGATTGGCAGACAGAATTTCAATGGTAAGATATGAAATACGGATTTCATCGTAAAGGAGTTCTCTTATAAATTGGCCGAGTGATCTTCGATGGCGCGGGCGTAGGTGTCGAGGATACGTGTGGCCATGTTGCCGGTGTCGAAGCGGGCGGCGTAGGCTTTGCCGGCGCGTGTCATATCTTCGATCTCACGACCTCCGAAGATCACCGCATTGAAAGCCGACACAAGGTCGGAAACCGAGTCGGGATCGACATAGAGTGTGTCGGGGCCGCCGGCTTCTTCAAGACACGACCCTGTGGCCGCTACGACAGGGCGCATACTTTCCAGAGCCTCAAGCACCGGGATGCCGAACCCTTCGTAGCGCGAGGGATAAGCAATGGCCTCCGCGGCCTGATTGAGCGCCGGGAGGTCGGCAAACGGAAGCCCTGAGTAATAATGTATGCGCGAGCTCACTCCGAGTTCCTGCGCCAATGAGTCGATATATTTCTTGTAGCCATGATGGTCGCGCCCCACAACCACCAATTCTATCTGCGGATTCAGAGCCGAAAGCGCACGGACTGTCAGCTCCAGGTTCTTACGCTTCTCAATCGTGCCTACCTGCAGAATATATTTCTTAGGGAGTCCGTAACGCCGGCGAACTTCTTCCAATTCCTCGGGCGAACGCATACGGCGGAAAGACTCGTCACATCCCTGATAGATAACATCGATTTTGTCGGGATCGATGCCGTAGAAGCGTTCCACATCGCGCTTGGTGCATTCGCTGACGGCGATTATGCGGTCGGCGTTCCGGCAGGCGCGCCCGTATTTGAAATCATAGATTTTGCGGTCAAAAGGCTTGTAACATTCCGGCATCGTGCGGTAGATGACATCGTGCATCGTCACCACCGACGGCACTCCGCTCTTGCGGATGTTGAGCGGAAGTTCGTTGCTCAGGCCGTGGAAAATATCGACTTTATCGGCACGAAGATTATTGGTCACACCAAACGTGCGCCAAAGACTCCCCTGAAATCCCTGGGAAGCCGGCAGACGGAATTCGACATTATGGAGCGAACTGATAGATTCGAGGCGGGGGTTATCCTTGAGTTTCGGGGTGTAGACGAGGAGCTTGCCGAGTGGGTCGGCAAGGGCGATCCGCTCGATCACAAGGCGGGAATAGTTTCCCAGCCCGGTCATATTTGAAACGGCCCTTTTGCCGTCGAATCCTATTGTCATTTTATGATAAGTGATAAGCGATAAGTGATAAGTTATAAGTGATAAGTTATAAGTGATAAGAATAGCGATCTTATACTTTATACTTTATACTTTATACTTTATACTTTATACTTTATACTTTATACTTCATACTTCATACTTCATACTTCATACTTTATACTTAATGCGAAGCATTTAACGCCTAAAATCTAAAGCCTTAGAAGATTAATTTTTCAAGACCGTAGACGGCCGCTCCGGAGAGATAACCGAGGAAGGCAACCCATGAGAATTTCTTGAGATACCATCCGAAGTTGATTTTCTCAATACCCATCACGATCACACCCGCGGCCGAACCGATGATGAGAATCGAACCGCCTACGCCTGCACAGTATGACATAAGCTCCCAGAATGTGCCGTCGATAACAAAGTTGGCGGCATACCCTGTCGCGGCCGGATCGGCAACGGGATACATACCCATAACGCCCGCAACCAGCGGAACATTGTCTACGATTGCAGAAAGAACACCGAGAACGAGTCCGATTATATAGACATTGTGAATCTTTTCGTCGAGGAAGCCGGCGATTTCCGTCAGGATACCTGTGCACTGAAGTACTGCTACAGCCATCAGAATGCCGAGGAAGAAGAGAATCGAGGGCATATCCACACGCGAGATCACCTTAGGCAGGCGAAGTTCCTTGGCCTGCTCAAGCATCTGCGAGTTGTAGAAGATTTCGGTGAAGACCCAGAGCGCGCCGAGCACGAAGAGCATTCCGACAAACGGCGGGAGATGGGTGAACGACTTGAATATGGGCACGAAGATCAAGCCACCGACGCCGAGATAGAACATCGTGGCGCGCTGGCGGCCTGTGATATGTGAATTTTTCTCGATCACGGTGTCGCGCGGAGGAAGGTCGCCGGTGAGCTGACGGCTCACGATGAAGAGGGGCACGAGCATCGACACGAGCGAGGGGACAAGCACGTATGAAAGGAGAGCCGGGGCGGAGATATTGCCGCTCACCCAGAGCATGATGGTCGTAACGTCGCCGATAGGACTCCACGCGCCGCCGCTGTTGGCCGCGATGATGATCATGCCGGCGTAAAGCCAGCGCTCATCCTGCTGCGAGATGAGCTTGCGAAGCAGCATCAGCATCACGATAGTGGTGGTGAGGTTATCGAGGATAGCCGACATGAAGAACGTAACGAAGCTGATGATCCATAGCAGACGTTTCTTGTCGCGCGTGTTGATATGGTCTGTAATTACGCGGAAGCCTCCGTGCACGTCGATCATCTCCACGATGGTCATGGCCCCGATGAGGAAAAGAAGCGTCTGCATGATGTCGCCGAGCTGCTCCACGATGTCGACATTCAGCACATACTCCAAAGCCTGACGATGCAGTGATTTTCCCTGAAGCATCGGATGCGATTCAAGAAAATGATTGAACGACTCGGCCGAAATCTTCGGCACAACCGATTCGGCTCCCATGGCATAGATGATCCACATTAGCATACCGAGCAGGAGCGCGGACGCTGTTTTGTCTACACGGAGAGGATGCTCAAGCGCGATTGCCAGATAACCGATAATAAAAATCACCACTAACGTTGTCAGCATGGTTTGATAATGTTTTAGAGTATAGTTTAGATGAAATGATTACAGACGCGAAATTAGTAATTTTTTCGGACAATTACGGAAATATTTCCATAATTATCACAGCGTGTTTGACAAATATGTTTTACAACATATTGGCAATTGGTAACTAAAAGACATTTAGAGAGAAAGCCAGACTCACTTTCTACATATCAAAGCGTAACTTTAGATCTGAATAAATTTAAAATCTTAATAATATGTTTCGGATTAAAAAATTTTGCTATTTTTGTGGAGTGATGTTAAACAACAACATTAGCAATGACTAAGAAACCGATATTGGTAGTATCCACAGGTGCGGGAATCAGCGCCGAGAGCGGGGTCAGCACCTTTCGCGATGCCGGCGGACTGTGGGAAAATTATCCCGTGATGCAGGTAGCGTCGGCTACCGGTTTTAGAAACGACCCGGAGCTGGTGCATCATTTCTATAATGAGCGTCGCAAGCAGTTGCTGACCGTGGAGCCTAACGCCGCGCACAAGGCATTGGTGGAGCTGGAGAAAGATTACGATGTGTATGTAATCACCCAGAATGTCGACGACCTTCATGAGCGCGCCGGTTCGAGCAATGTGCTTCACCTGCACGGCGAGCTGATGAAGATTCGCTCGATCGAGCACCCCGACTATGTGGAAACCCTCGACATCGGGCATTTGGAGACCACCCCGGCCACACGCGGACGCAACGGCGACCTGATGCGGCCTCATATCGTATTTTTCGAGGAGCCGGTGCCTAACATCGAGAAGGCGGTAGAGCTTGTGCATAAAGCCGACGTATTTGTGGTGATCGGAACGTCGCTGGTGGTCTATCCGGCCGCCGGGCTGATCCAGTGCGTGCGTCACGGCGTTCCCATCTACTATATAGACCCCAATCCGGCCTCAACAGCCGGAATCTCCGACGTGACCGTGATAAAAGCCACCGCCACCGAGGGGATGCGCATTCTTGCCGATGCCTTGCACGGCAAGAATTAGGAGTTATGAAATAATCGCAAGTCGGCTAAGAGCGGACGTCGGCCGAAGGCCGGTGCGCGGTGCCGAAGGCGCTTAGACCGACTGCAATTAGGAGTTATATCGCGTCCCTACTGAAAAAACTGAAAACTTAAATCTTAAAACTATATAATATGGCAAAAATCAGAGGAGCAATCACAGTCAACATCGACAGATGCAAAGGCTGCAATCTCTGCGTGGTGGCTTGCCCCACCGACACCCTCGCGCTCCAACCCAACGAGGTCAACGACCGTGGTTACCATTACGCTTACATGGCGAATCCGGAAAACTGCACCGGATGCTGTTCGTGCGCCTGGGTATGCCCCGACGCATGTATCGAAGTATATCGCAAACGCATCGACTGATATAACCGTCAGATGGTAGTTTTCAGATGTCAGCTATCAGTTTTCAGCTATCAGTTTTCAGTTGTCAGTTATCAGGCTGAATACTGAAAACTGAAAAACCGAAAACTAAGACTAATCTGAAAACATATAACCGAAAACTTAAAAACCAGAAATAATGAAAGAAGAAGTAAGACTAATGAAAGGGAACGAGGCGATAGCCCATGCCGCCATCCGCTACGGATGCGACGGATATTTCGGTTATCCCATCACCCCCCAGTCAGAGGTGCTTGAGACATTGGAAGAACTTATGCCGTGGGAGACCACAGGCATGGTCGTGCTTCAGGCCGAATCAGAGGTAGCGGCCATCAATATGGTCTACGGCGGCGCAGCCAGCGGCAAGGCAGTGATGACATCATCCTCATCTCCCGGTGTGAGCCTCAAGCAGGAGGGTATCTCCTATATAGCCGGAGCATCGCTACCGGCGCTCATACTCAATGTGATGCGCGGCGGTCCGGGTCTCGGCACAATCCAGCCTTCGCAGGCCGACTATTTCCAGGCCACCAAGGGAGGCGGTCATGGCGACTATCATCTTATCGTGCTCGCACCCTCGACGGTGCAGGAGATGGTGGACTTCGTGGGCCTCGGCTTCGACCTCGCCTTCAAATACACCAACCCGGCCATGATCCTCGCCGACGGCATCGTGGGCCAGATGATGGAGAAAGTGGTGCTCCCCGAGCAGCGTCCGCGCCGCACGGAGGAGGAGATCCGCAAACAGTGTCCCTGGGCTGCCGACGGCCGCAAGGATGGCCGCAAGCGCAATGTGATCACATCGCTCGAACTCGAATCCTCGAAGATGGAGGTCATCAATGAGATGCTGCAGGCGCGTTATCGTGAGATCGAGAAAAACGAGACACGTTGGGAGGAGATCGACGTTGAGGATGCAGATTACCTGATCGTAGCCTTCGGATCCGTGGCCCGTATCGCCGACAAGGCCCGCGAACTCGCAGCCGAGAAAGGTGTCAAAATCGGCATCGTGCGCCCTATCACTCTCTGGCCCTTCCCGTCGGAGGCAATCAACAAAGCCGCACAAGGAAAGAAAGGTATTCTTGTCGTTGAGCTTAACGCCGGCCAGATGATCGAGGATGTGCGCCTCGCCGTGCACGACCGTCTCCCCGTGGAGCACTTCGGACGCATGGGCGGCATCATCCCCGGCCCAGAAGAGATCGTAAACGCTCTCGAAGAAAAAATAATCAAAAAATAAACCTCTTAAAAGACAGCATAAATGGATATCAACGAAATCATTTGCCCGGAAAATAAGGTTTACTCCAAGCCGGAGCTACTCGAAGAGGTACACATGCACTATTGCCCGGGCTGCAGCCATGGCGTTGTCCATAAGCTCGTGGCCGAAGTGATAGCGGAAATGGGACTGACCGACAGAGCCGTGGGCGTATCGCCGGTGGGCTGCGCCGTGTTCGCATACAATTATATTGACGTAGACTGGGTGGAAGCCGCTCACGGACGTGCTCCGGCTGTGGCAACCGCCATCTCGCGCCTCTGGCCCGACGACGTGGTCTTCACCTATCAGGGCGACGGCGATATGTCGGCAATCGGTACGGCAGAGTCTATCCACGCCGCCAACCGCGGTGAAAACATCGTGATGATCTTCGTAAACAACGCGATCTACGGCATGACCGGCGGCCAGATGGCTCCGACCACTCTTATCGGCCAGAAGACAGCCACCACTCCTTACGGACGTCGCGTTGACCTCAACGGTCATCCTCTTGAGATCACCAACCTTCTCCAGCATCTCGACGGCACCTGCTATGTAACCCGTCAGGCCGTACACACCCCGGCGGCTGTGCGCAAAACCAAGGCTTGCATAAAGAAAGCCTTCGAAAACGCACTTGCCAAGAAAGGCACATCAGTTGTCGAGGTCGTGGCCACCTGCAACTCCGGCTGGAAACTCACTCCCGAGAAAGCCAACGACTGGATGGTAGAGAATATGTTCCCGAAATATCCTCTCGGCGACCTGAAAGATACAACTAAGTAATTAATTTTCATTTTGTCAAAATGTCATATTGTCATATTGACAAATTGAAAAACTTAAAACTTAAATCAATGAAAGAAGAAATTATCATAGCCGGATTCGGTGGCCAGGGTGTGCTCTCAATGGGCAAGATATTGGCCTATTCCGGACTTATGGACGACAAGGAGGTGACATGGATGCCTTCTTACGGCCCGGAACAGCGCGGCGGCACAGCCAACGTGACCGTGATCCTTTCAGACACAAAAATATCCTCGCCCGTGCTCGACCGCTACGACGTGGTGATCGCCCTCAACCAGCAGAGTCTCGATAAGTTCGGAGATAAGGTGAAAGAAGGTGGAATGCTCATCTACGACACCAACGGCATCCACAAGCATCCCACTCGCGAAGACATCAAGATCTATCCCATCAACGCGATGGAGGCTACTCTCGAACTCGGCAACTCCAAAGCCTACAACATGGTCGTGATGGGTGCGCTCCTCGAGGCGATGGACTACAAGCTCCCGATGGAGAACGTGATCAAAGGGCTTAAGAAATCGCTCCCCGAGCGACACCACAAGCTCATACCTCTCAACGAGCAAGCCATCGAAAAAGGGCGCTCGCTGATCTGATCTTGAGGCCTTAGGCTTTAGATATCAGATATTAGATTTTAGATATCAGATATTAGATTTTAGATATTAGATATCAGATATTATATAATAGTATTAACCTACGTAGGGACGCGATATATCGCACCCGCAGAGAAAAGACAGCACGGCAAGGTGATTGCCGTGCTGTCGCTTTTTATTGATTTCAGCTGCAGGCCGGAAGCCGCCGGTGAAAAGGGTCAGTCGGAGTTGAGGACTTTGTTGTCTTTGAGCTGCAGCCCCGTGGTGTTGACAGCCTCGATCAGCGATTCGGGGCTTATTGAGCTGCCGGTTGCCGGCATATCATAGATATTGTCCGTCACCTTCACGTTGTCGGCCGCTTTCAGCCGGATAGCAACCGAAGGATTCGTCATGATAAAGCGGTTCCCCTCGATTGCTATATTTCTGTGCACAGGCTTATCAAAGCGGTCGATTTCCGGATTTATATCAATTACTGGCGAACTGCATTCGATGAAGGTATTGCGGCGGATGGTGAGGTCCTTAACCGGGCCGGATTCATACCAGCCGCGCGCATCGTCCGATACCAGTATCGCCGGCATTGGGATGCGGAAGAAGGTATTGTCCTGAATCAGCGATTTGCCGCGCGTGGTGATGAGAATGCCACGCGTAGGAGTGCGCCCGAAATAATTGTTTATGATTTCCACATCGGGAGTCCACGTCACATTCTCCACCGCAACGTCATCGAGACTATATTCCTCGGGCAAAGCCGGGAGTTTACGATCGAGTGTGAGCTCGAAATCATAGTTGTTGATTTTCCTCACGGCTTTAACCTTTGCGGGAGCAATACAGTTGAGCGTATGGCGATCCACAATCTCCAGCTCATCGCCCTTGTAGAAAGGGATAAAACCATAGCTCTGACCATGCATATATCTTACGGTCAACCTGTCGGAAGATTCTGAAGCCACAGCCTTCAGGTGCGTGCCGTGAATATTGATCGGATCGTCATGAGCACCCTCGAAATGTGAATTTCTAATTTTCAGCAAACCCCGGCATCCCGACATCTGCACGAAATCGGCAAAACCGGCATCCGTACGCCCCGAGCCGGGACGCGGACGGCATCGTATGTTGTCGTAAGTGATGTTTTCACTGAACTGACCTACGATTCCGAAGTTTCCCAAAAAGTTAAATTCAGCATTTTCGATGGTAATGTTCCTGCTCTCATTGATAAAGCCGCAGACTTCATTGCGTATGCCATGGCGTATCTGGTAATACTCACCCGCATGCACTCGCGGAGCCGTATCATATTCCATCAGAACAGTGCGGTCATCGAGCTGCCTGGCCTTGCGATAACCCTTCAATGGCGACTCACACCGGAGCGTCACATTTCTGTCGGGATAAAACACCTGGGCGTATTCGGGCAACGATGTCAGACGCCCTCCGTCGGCCATGATCCATCCCTCCCCACGGAAGTAAAAATATCCATCTTCGACCGTAAACTGAGAAGGGGGTGTGACTTCAAATGTAATCGTCTTATCGCCCGCTGAAAGTATCTTGATTTCAGGCACCGAGGGATCGGCCGCCGTAAGCGTGAAATTTCTGAGAGTTATATTCTCGCAGTTGTCAATTACGAATGAAGTCATCTCGCCGTGCGTCACCAGCCACGCTCCGTTGCCGTCGATGGTGACGTTTTTAAGGTTGCGCAACCAAAGTCCGATATGTTTTGTCGCATCCGGATTCTCCTCCTCCGAGGTGGTGTTTGAGACATGATAAAGATGACGCGACGCTTTTTCGCGGCTTATGTCGTAATTACCGCCGTCGAGCCTCAATGTCACCGGCTTGCCGCGATATGAAGCAGCTTTTGCTATCGCGGCCTGAATAGCCTCGGTGGCATCGCCGCAACACGCAGGGATATTAATTACATTCTCGGCATTGGCTCCGGATATAGCCAATGCCGAGAATAATATTGCATGAAATCTTTTCATCAGATCTTGTTGACGGTGTAGACGCGGCTTGTAAGACGATTGAGGGTGAACAGCGGAAGACCAATTGTCATGAGGTAATCGCCGGAGTATTCACCGATTTTTACATCTTTACCGTCCATGCGGTCAATCTCAGTCACTACATAGCGCGCATCGGGGTTGAGACCTTCGAGCTTCACGTTGGCCTCAGATTTGGAGATCGACTGACGGTAGCGCGGATTGACATCGAATGCGAACACCACTGCGTTGCCATCGTTCTTGCCTACATACATCGTAGCGGCGTGAGGGCCTTCGTAAGGCGATACGAGACGGTACTGGTCGCCTTCAAGGATGATAGGCTTGAGAGCGTTGTAATTCTTTATGGCCTGACGGCAATAAGCGGCCTCCTCTTTGGTGAGGTCATCGAGCTTGAGGTCGAAACCGAGTTTGCCCATCATCGCTACGTTGGTGCGGAATTTCACGGGTGTAGAGCGGTTCCAGGTTGTCACATGCGAACAGAGAGTCTTAGCCGGGAAGAACTGAGAGAATCCCCACTGTATGTAAAGACGCTCCAGAGGATCGGTGTTGTCGCTGGGCCAGAATTCAGTGAAATATTTCAGACCTTCATAGTCGGAACGGCCGCCTCCACCCGAACACATCATCATGATAAGGTCGGGATATTTCTTCTGGATGCGTTCGAGCACATTGTAGAGACCCTTGACATAGTCCACATAGAGGTGATCCTGATTGTTGCCGAGATAGTTGGAGTAGATATTGGTGATCGGCGAGTTGCAGTCCCATTTGAAGAAAGCGATGTCGGGATACTTTGTCTTGAGTTCGTCAACGACGTTGAATACAAAATCCTGCACTTTGGGGTTGCTGAGGTCGAGCACGAGCTGATTGCGGAAGTAATACTCATCGCGGTTCGGGAGAGTGATCACCCAGTCTTTGTGCTTCTCATAGAGTTCGCTCTTGGGGTTTACCATCTCAGGCTCGATCCAGAGACCGAACTTGACACCGTTTTTCTTGGCAGCTTCGGTGAGCGCGCCGATGCCGTTGGGAAGTTTGTTTTTAGTCTCATCCCAGTCGCCGAGACCCTGAGTGTCGCTGTGGCGGGGATATTTGTTGCCGAACCAACCGTCGTCGAGAAGGAACATATCCACGCCGAGGTCCTTAGCCTCGCCGATGAGCTTGATAAGTTTCTCCTCATCGAAGTCGAAATAGGTGGCCTCCCAGTTGTTGAGCAGCGTCATGCGGGTGTCGTTACCCTTGTAGATCTGATGGTCGCGGGCCCAGTCGTGGAAATTACGGCTTGCCTTGCCTCGGCCTGCGTCAGAAAGTGTGAAGATGAACTCGGGAGTGGTGAAAGTCTCGCCGCTCTTCAGAGTGCGGGTGGATGCGTAAGGATTGATACCGGAAATCACTCGAAGCTCGCCGTTCTGGTCAACTTCAAAAGTGAAACGGAAGTTACCGGTCCAGCCGAGCGTGCCGGCCAGAAGCTCACCCTCATTCTCCGATGCCGGGGAGTCAATGCCGAGCTGGAAGAAAGGAGAGCAGAACATATTGGCGCGCGCACCTAACTTTGTGTCGAGCTGCTTGCGGCCGTATTCGAGTTTGGTTTCAGTGGCAGTAGCCTCCGAAGCCCAGTCGCCGTTATACTGCGTCAGATAATAGTCGCCGTTGTTAAAATGGAGTATCGACGAAGCATATTTCTCCAATTTTATGGGCTTCTTCTCACCGTTGGTGATGGTGGTGTAAGTCTTGATGATGTCGTGCTCGGGATATGCGATATAATACACATCGACATTGTCGTTATATTTATTGTCGGTGAGCGAGATCACGGTCTGCTGCGCCCCGTCAGCGAGCGTAGATGTCTTATGCCCTTTGTAAGTAAGGAGCGTCGAGGGATTGCCGTCGGCATGCACGATGTGCAGGGCCGGCTCATAGTAATCCTCCATACCGCTGGTGATATAGATTTCCTGACCATTGGGGATGGTGGCATAATCTGACGGATTCTTCAGCTTCTTGCCGAAATATTTCTGATAAACGCGACCGTTGTCAGCCACATTGTAAACGAGTGCATTGCTGTTCGTGGAAATCACGATGTCCTCTGCATTGGCGGTCATGGCCACCAGGGGGAGAAGGAATGCTAAATTTTTGAGTTTCATCGGTTAGAATATTTTGATTTATTTCTTTTGTCATTTTGTCAAGATGTCAATTTGACATCTTGTCGGTATCATCTAAAGCCTAAAACCTAAAACCTAAAGTCTCATCGATTATTTATCTGTCGCGAACGGTGCGAGGGGGATTCCGTTCAGGCCGTAAACGTTGCCATTGGGGAAGTCGGCCCAGTCATAGCGCACGCACACCGGGCGGGAGATGCCGCTTGCGGTCAGTTCGAGAGTCTGCGGATTAACGGTCTTTACCACCGCCTGCTCGAAGTTGCCTTCCTTGTCGCCGACGATAAATCCGAGCATAGCCGACGATGTAGCCGTCACAGGAGCGTCGAAAGTCAGGATCACCTTATCGCCCTTGATCTGCGAACCGGTGCAGACAGGAGCCTTATAGTCGGTGCCGAGACCGTAGTCGCGGTTGAGCGATGTGAGAGCGAGACGATGGGCGATGCTCTGCTTGTCGCGGGGATGGATGTCGCCGGGATCGCCAAGATCAATAGCCGACACCATAGCTGTGTTCGGCAATTCGAGAGCCTTGCTCTGGGCGTTGCGGAGAGCTGCCCACTCCGATTCGGGCTGCACTGCCTGAGGTTTGAGCCATCCGGCAAGCTGAACGAAATAGAAAGGCAGTTCAGCGTTCCATGTGTCGCGCCAGTTGTTGATAAGCGACTTGAACAGAGGTTCGTACTGATCGGCACGACCCACGTTGGCGCAACCCTGATACCATAGCACACCTTTTACGGGCAGATTGCGCAGCGGATGAATCATCGCATTGTAAAGCACCGAAGGATAGCTCGAACTTTCCACCGATACCGGTTTCTGAGGAAGATCGGCGAAGTTAACACCCACTGTGTAGACCCACCCGTCGCCGAGAGGGATGACAGTGCCGTCGATTTCGGCTTTCATCAGGTCAGCCGGACCGGAGAAACCACCCTCGCCTCCGAAATCGGAGATGCGGATAGAAATGATATTTTTACCGGCTTTCACATATTTGCCGTCTATGGTGTATTCACGGGGCACGTTGAATCCGCTTCCGCGGGCCACTTCCGTGCCATTGAGATAGGTCACATCCTCATCATCGATCGCACTGAGACTCAGACGCATCGGCTTACCGGCCAACTCCACCGGCACATCGATCTCTTTCTGCGCCCAGACTATGCCGTCGAATTCATTGCCGAAGCCCAATCTCTCAAAATAATCGGCACGCATCGTAGTGCCCTTTGAAAGCACTCCGGGCTTAACCGATGACTTATCTTTCTTGGCCATCGCCATCCAGTCTTCCAGCTCTTTTTCATAATTTGCCTTCAGACGGGTGCGGTCATATCCGCATCGTTCCATCGCCGCCAACTCCCCTTCGAATCCGGGAACACCTTTAAGATAGCCCACCGAGGTCCAAGCCTCCGCCGGGGTGCCGCCCCAGGTGGCGTCGATCACGCCGACGGGTATCTGCAGGCTGTCGCGGAGTTCGCGAGCATATAAATAAGCGATAGCCGAGAAGTCCATCGTGTTGGGAGCGGCCTCCACCCAGCCGCCCATGTTGGCTTCCAAATTATTCTGAGGGGTAAATGATGTATTCTTTTTGACCTGAAACAATCTGATGTCGGGATTCCGGGCGGTGGAGACCACATGGTCGGCATCCATCACGGATGTCCATCCCTGCACGGGAAATTCCATGTTCGACTGGCCGGAGCACAACCATAGCTCACCCGAAAGCACGTTACCTACCTTTACCTTACTATCTTTATCTGAAATTTCTATCGTATATGGTCCTCCCGCTTCAGGAGTATGGATATCGGCCTCAAATTTTCCGGCTTTGTCCGCCTTCACCTTTTTAGCCTTTGCATCCCAGCTTGCCTTTATGTTCACTTCCGACCCCGGAGTCGCATCGCCTGCGATACGCATCACACTGTTACGCTGCACCAGCATATTGTCGGTGATATAGTTCGGAAGCACCACCTTTGCGGAGACGGTGAGGGAAGTTGCCACGGTAATAGCCGTCAGTAGAACCGGGAGTTTTTTCATGATCTGATAAATTTGAAAAATTATTATATTCAGTTTAGTTGGTATGTCAAAGTGCCGGCGGCACTTTGACATACCACAAAATTAGAGAATAAAATAATCACCCGTTACCAAATATCATCCAAATATTGCAACAAATTCTCACTTTCAAATCTGATTTTACCAGTCTTCCGGCCGTTTACACCCCATTTGAACCATATTTTTCAGTTTTTGGAGCATGCTTTCGAATTTGTAATTAACCATTGTTTTAATTTTGCAATGACCTCAAAACCGAATTTTATAAATTTTAAATTCCATATATTTTATGTCTAACCTTAAAATTTCACTATCTGCCATGCTGCTCTCCGCAGTATGGCTCAACTCATCTGCTACCGTAGAAACCCGTACGATTCATGACGGATGGCGCTTTCGTCAGGGACGCTCTGAGATCTGGTATCCGGCCACCGTGCCCGGAACAGTCCACACCGACCTGATGGCTAACGAAGTGATTGAAGATCCGTTTTTCCGGCTTAACGAGCGCGCGGTGCAGTGGGTGGATAAAGAAGACTGGATGTATGAAACCACCTTCCGTGCCGACAAAGCGGAGTGCGAGGCGGAAAACCAGCAGTTGGTGTTCAAGGGTCTCGACACATACGCCGATGTCTATCTCAACCATCAGCCGATTCTCAACGCCAACAATATGCACCGCACATGGACGTGCGATGTCAAGGGGCTGCTCAAGGAGGGTGAAAACCTTCTCGAGGTCTATTTCCACTCACCAATCAAGGTCGACCTCCCCAAATATGATAAATATGACTATACTTTCAACACCGGCCCCGATCAGTCGCAGAACGGCGGAATCTTCGACAAGACCCTGAGTATCTTCGCGCGCAAGGCCGGATATCATTACGGCTGGGACTGGGGGCCGCGCCTTGTGACCTCGGGTATCTGGCGCGATGTAGAGTTAGTGACATGGAACGGTGTGAAGATCGACAACGTGCAGTATATCCAGAAGGATGTGACGGCCAAACGTGCGGAACTCACCACAATCGTGCGCGTTAAGTCCGACAAGGATATCGCCGACGCCACAGTGACTGTCAAAGCCGACGGTAAGACACTCGCCAAGCGTGTAACCCCGCTTAAAAAGGGAGTAAACCTCGTGGAATTGGACTATTCCGTCAAGAATCCGCGCCTATGGTGGACCAACGGTCTCGGCGAGCCGAACCTCTATGATTTCACGACAGAAGTAAGCGCCGGAAACAGCGACGATTCGCAGTCGGAAGCCATCGGACTCCGTTCGTTAAAGCTTATCCATGAGCCTGACAAATACGGTCATTCCCTCTATTTCGAGCTTAACGGCAAACCGGTGTTTATGAAGGGTGTCGACATGGTGCCGCTCGATAACTTCCTTCCGCGGATCACTAAAGAGAAATATGAAAAGCACGTGCTTGATGCCAAGAACGTGAACATGAACATGATCCGTGTCTGGGGCGGCGGCGTTTACGAAGACGACTATTTCTATGAGCTCTGCGACCGCAACGGCATCCTCGTCTGGCAGGACTTCATGTTTGCCTGCTCCACATATCCGGCCGATGCCGAATTCCTCGCCAACATCAAGCAGGAAGCCATCGACAATGTGGAGCGACTGCGCAATCACTGCTCAATCGCAGTGTGGTGCGGCAACAACGAGTGCCAGGATGTGTATTACGGCTGGGGCAACCGCTATAATTATTATAAGGAGAAAGGTATGGAGCCTCTGACCACCAAACAATTCAAAGATATGTATTTCCGCACGCTGCCACAGGTGGTCGACTCATGCGCCGGCGGCATCTCCTACCGTCCTTCCTCTCCTTACGCTTTCGAGGACACTCCGAGCGACGGCGTAAACGGCGATGCTCACTATTGGGGTGTATGGCACGGACGCGACTCCATAGGGCATTATAACGTGGAAAAAGCCCGCTTTTTCTCCGAATACGGCTTCCAGTCGTTTCCCGAATTTGAATCTGTGAAAATCTACGCTCCGCAGGAACGCGACTGGGCGATCAATTCAGAAGTGATGATGGCTCACCAGCGCGCAGGCTCTTACGCCAACAACCTCATCAAGGAATACATGGACGAGGAATACCGCACACCCGCGGATTTCCCCACATTCCTTTATGTAGGCTCTGTGCTTCAGGGCGACGCCATCAAGACCGCGATTGAGTCTCACCGCCGTCACATGCCCTACTGTATGGGTACGCTCGTATGGCAGCACAACGATTGCTGGCCCGTTGCTTCATGGGCCGGACGCGACTATTATGGCCGTTGGAAAGCTCAGCAGTATTATTCCAAAGATGCTTACGACGATATTCTCGTCTCTCCCGTAGCCATGGGCGACTCTCTGACGGTTAACATCATCTCCGACCGCCGCACACCCGCAAAAGGTAAATTCACAATCACCGCAATGCTGCTCGACGGCACCCCTCTGATGACTAAATCGTTCGATTACACAGCCAAACCACTGACCTCTGTGCAGGTGTTCGGCGAAAAGGTTGCCGACCTTGTGAAGGGTCATGACCGCGGCGATGTAATCTTCCACACCACCTTCGAGACCGCCGGCAAAACTTATGACAATATCGGGTTCTCCACCAAACAGAAACTGATGAGATATGCAGCTCCGAAATATTCTGTGGAGATCGTTCCTGCCGGCGATGGCTTCGATGTCACAATCGGATCAGACGTGTTCGCACGCGCCGTGTTCCTCTCGCTCGACGGCATCGACAACTTCTTCTCCGATAACTATTTCAACGTCCTCCCCGGCAAATCACGCACAATCCATGTCACCACTCCCCTCTCCGAGTCTGACTTCCGCAAGCAGCTGAAAGTGGTCTCGATGGGTGACGTTCACGAATCGGTAGCCCTCTCGGAGACCGACGGTGTGAAGCGAGGCGGAGCCTACAAACCACTCGGCGGCAACTGATTTAAACCGCATGGGGTCGGGAGTTGTTTGAAAGATAGCAGACCGCTAAAACTATATTGCTTATGGCTTCCGATCCCACAAATAACACCACCTCTTCCGCAAACACTGTATCGAAAAATAACACCATTGCGCCGCAGCTCTCGCCGGCGCCGAGGAATTATGCACTGTTCGTAACGATCACAGCCCTTTCGCTCATCTTCGCCTGGTTCGCCTACCGCCTCTCCCCCCTCGCCGACATGGTCAAGAAGTGAGAAGTAGAAATGCTTCCTTTGGGATTGAAATCGGATGAGGAGGCGTAGCGGAGAAGGCTTTCGCGCAGCCATGCTGTGGCGGGGTCTTTGAGAGCGTCGTCAGAGATGAGGTCAATGCCTGAAATTATCAGTTTTCCCGGTTTCTTATTGTTGTCTGACGGCTGCACAAGAGCTTCGGCTATGAGCGCGAGGGGGCGGTTGGACGTGAAGTTATCCACCATCTCCACTATCGCGGTGCATCCCGGCAGAGAGTCGGTGTCGAACGTTGTGGATCGTTTCACCGGTTGCCACCATTGCCAGTCGGTATGTCCGTCGTTAGGGAAGTTTGCGAGGGCCGGATGCGTGGGTTCGCAAAGCACACCCATACCTCCCGCCTCTTTCGGGAAATGCACAGGACTCCAGAACACAGGCACAAACTTGCTGTCGCGCCCTTTCAGCGTTCCTTTGGCGGGAGAATAGATCACCCTCTCCCCTTTCTCTAAAGCCTTAACAGCATCATCTATCGAAGCCGTGAGCACGACATCGGCAGGTGTCTCCATATCTGTTGAGGTAAGCACGGGATAAACCCACACCGTCCAGCTGTTAGGATGATCCGCTCCCTCAACCTTAGCCTCCAAAGTAAGTTTCTCAGGATTTGCAATCCCGGAGAGGTCAACGCTTATCTCCTCCCCTTCCGAATAACCCATCGGCAGGTTGCCGAACGTCAGCGTGCCATCCTTGATGATTTTGCCCGCTGCATCTTTCAGGCTCCAATCCACTTTCACGGGATCGTTGGATTCTTCCAGATAATTAGCCATGTCGATACGCGCCTTAAACGGCTCGTTGTTCCAATAGGTGGCCTTATCAAAACGGGCCAACGGCACACGCGGACTGCTGAATCCTTTGAACCAGTCAGGATCCGCCACACCCTTCGACTCACCAAAAGCATTGACAAGCCCCACAAGAGCGGTGCCTTGACCGGGGAAATCGCTCAGGCTCAACAGTTGATAACCCGAGATGCCGGGAGTCTTCATCGCCCTTTCGATCTCCTCTTTATACAATATGGCGGCCAATTTACCCGAAGCCTTAAGATAATCGGGAGCCTTGTGTAACCTCCCTTTCTTTTCGAGGTCATTGCGCACAGCCTTGAAATTGAGAGGGTCGAGCACTCCGGTGTATTTATCAATCTCGCTTAGGTCGGGATAAACGGCATACTGCCCTATCTCATGCGTTACGAGCGGAACAGACAGGCAACCCATCGACCCGCTGAAATCCTTATTGAACGTCGGCGGTTCCACATCGAATACACCCTGACCGCGCACCCAGCCGTCGTCGGTCCACTGCGTCACCATGAAATCATCATGTGGCTCGGCGTGCCCACCGTGACCTTTCTCGAAAGTAAACGTAGTGGCGGCATAGAGTCGGCGCGGGTCTTCAGCTTTCATATACGCCACCATATTGTTGAGCCAATCGAAATCCGATTGCAGTTCATTTCCCACCGTCATCAGCATAAATGAGGGATGATTGCCGTATTCCCTGATGATGCGGTCATACTCGTTGCGGATAAAATTCTTCATCGCGCCGTTTTCACCCGGTTTTGTATGCGTGGACCACAACGGCAACTCCACCTGCAGGTAGAATCCGCGACGGTCGGCCACGGCAAACGCCTCCTCTGGAGGGCACCATGAATGGAAACGGAGATGGTTGAGCCCCCACTCCTCCGCCGTGTCGAACACACGTTCCCAACCGGCTTCATCAAGCGGCGGAGTGCCGGTAAGGGGAAAGACGCAGCACTCCAACGACCCGCGTAGGAACACAGGTTTTCCGTTGAGCATCAACTGCTTCCCTTTGGATTTGAAATTCCGCAATCCGAAAACCGCCTCTTTATCGCTGTCGGCAGTCTTTACGGATGCGGTGTATAACGCCGGCGAGAATTCCGACCAGGGTTTAGGTTCACCGGGAACAGCAACCTCAGCCGAAATTACGTTTGCCCCCGGATTCAGCACCCTGTCAATCTTCAGGCTCTTTTCCTTGCCCTCGGGAGAGATGACAGTGAACGTCAACGCCCTTTTCACGTTTTTGCCGCTATGATTCATCACAGTTGCCCGAATCTCCGTTTGGCGCAGTGTGGAATCGGGATACACCTGCACTTCGCTGACATCTACCGACGGGACTTCGCGCAGATACATCTTGCCGAGCACACCGTTCCATTTAATCTGAGTGTCGTCGGTGTAGGCGTGCGCCAATTCATCATCACTGATCTCATACATCTTACTGTTGTCGATCTCAAGGGTCAGCTTATGCTTACCCTCAGCCAAACCATCAGGTATCAGATAGCGGTGCGGTGTCGACAGGCTTTCCTGCATCGCATCCAGCGGGTGGCCGTCAATCTTGACACGGCTGCGCCACATCACCCTCTCTAAGAAAAGTTCGAGAGGTTTCCCCGCCATACTCTTGTCAATGTTAATCTCACGCGAATAGGTGGCGGGGCCTACGAATCGGTGCTTGCGCGTAAGGCGTGTGAGCTGAGGTTTCGTCAACTCGGGGGTGAGAGTGTTAGGGGTTCCCAACCCGGCAAGATCTGTGGTGCCGGGGAGCATCATGGTATGTTTTGCCCTGTCGCCGTAAAGCTCAACATCCCATCTGCCGGAGAGGTCGATCGACCTTCCCCATGCAGACAGGAGTATTACAGTGACAAAACAGGTGGTCATTAACCAGCGTTTCATCATATTTCAAGGTATTTTATTTCATTTCTGTAAAGCTTTCAAATGCTTTTGCACCCTGGTGCACATGGTTCATCTCTATAACGGTTTTAAGCTCTTTTTCTGATTTGGCAATGTTGCCGAGACCGTAATAGCCGAGAGCCATCAGGTAGTGGCAGTGGATCTTGTTGCGCATATTCAGGTCCTCTTCCCAGATAAGGAGGTCGGGGAGCGAAACGGCAAAGTAGTCCATCTTCACCACATCGTGCAGATGCTGCTTGCCGTAATCCACCAGGCGGTTGAAGAGACGGCGGGCGTTGTTCTCCTCGCCAAGAGCACGGTAGCAGAGACCGGCATAGAAGATCTTATCGGGTTTCGCATCGTTGTAATAGAGTGAATCGGCGGGTTCGTCGGGACCGACTGTGCCTTTTTCCCAGCACTCACGCGCTTTCTCCATATCACCCTCTGCCTCGTAAGCCTTGCCGAGGAGATAGTAGAAGTCGTTCTCCTGAGCGCCGTGGAGCTTACCTTCGCCGAGATGGTGCGGATATTCCAGACATTCCTCAAGGAGCTGCTTAGCCTTGGCAGTATCGCCGGCTGCAAGTGCCTTCTTGGCCAACTCAACGCGAGCAATCTGATACTGACCGCTCACCTTGCCTTCGCCACCCTCCCAAGGATGGAACACATGAGCATCGAGATATTCTTTCGCCTCCTCATGGCGACCCAAGAGGTTGAGTAATGTGATTTTCTCTAATTTCAGGTCTTCGCGCGGCTCCACAAGATCGGGATAGGTCTCAAGGATTGCCAGACGCTCCGCATGGTCTTTGCCGCTCTTCTTATAGAGCTGGTCGAGCTCCATGAGGATTCGTCCGTCGGTGCGGTCGAGGTCGAAGGCTTTCTCCATGAATTCAAGAGCCTTAGCCTCCTCACCCTGCTTGTTGTAATAAGCGAGGGCGAGATTTCTCCACACTGTTGGGAAGGTGGGATCGATATTCAGCGAACGCTCCCAGAAGCCGACGGCGAGGTCATACTGACGCTTATCGTAATAGAGGTTTCCGAGGAAGAATGGTGCGTGAGCATCATCGGGATTTAGCTCCATAGCAGCCATGAGTGCAATCACGGCCTCCTGACGGTTGGGGAAGCAGAAATCGGGTGAAAGCGACGCTGCTTTCTTGAACACTTTGCGTGCCTCCTCTTCCTTGCTGTCGGCAAGCAGAGCATAACCTTTGTAATAATAGGTCATCGGCGTTACGGCACCCTCCTCTTCGGCAATCTCCCAGAGACGGCAGGCCTCGTCGGTCATACCAGCTGCCACATAGTCGAGGGCGATTTCATCGTAGTTGTGAGCCTCCTTGCGCATGAGGTCCTTGAGCAGTTCGAGGTCGGTCGCATCGGCGGTGATCAGATAGCGGTCGAAGAGCGCACCGTAGTTGAAAGGATCGATCTCCAAAGACTCTGCGATGAAACGAAGAGCCTCCTCATTTCTTCCCATACGGCGCAGAATAGCCGACTTGAGGGCGCGGGCCTTATGGTTGTGGGTGTTGCGGATCAGGGCACGGTCTGCCTCGTAGAGGGCATCCTCCAGACGACCCTGCAGGGCCGAGATGCGGGCGCATTCGAAGTAACCGGCCTCCTGCCATGCGCCGTTCCATGTGGCTTTGTAAAAACGGTCGTAAGCCTCGCTGAAGCGACCCTGATATTTAAGGGCGACCCCGAGGTTGTAGATAGGTTCGCCATCATACGGGTTCGGATTGCGGCGTGTGATGGTCTTGACAGCCGTGCGCAGATATTTCTCAGCCAAATCGAAACGGCATTTGCGGATATACCAGAGACCGAGGGCGTTGTTGTTGCGCACGTCGATCGGGTCGCGGCGCAGAGCCTCCTCGTAATAGTCCACGGGGTTATATGTGGCATGACGGTATTGCTCCAAGTGCTGACCGGTGAGGAAGAGCTGTTCGCAGGTCTTGATCTCCTCGGGGCGCAACGCAGCCTCGGCGGCGTCGGGAATCGGACGCACCTCATCGGATTCAGCGTGCCAGTCGAGAATTTCGCGGCCGTTTTTCACGATCGAAAGGCGCATGGCGTCGAACGGAGTGCCTTTAGCTGCAATCTTCTGCTCGAAAACTGCTTCGGGCGAGAGGTCGAGAGTCTCCTGATAGAGCACCTCACCCTCGTCGGCAACCAATGTCACCGTAACTTTCTGCTTCGAGGTCGCAAAAAGTTTCAATGTCACCTCGTCGTCGCCGCTCTCCTCGATGTTGAGAAGGATATCCTTGTTGGCGTTCTTTACGATGCCGAGCTCGCGGTAAGGGAGGAAATACTGCGTGAATGATTTCTCCTCGTAGGGCTGCAACCACGTGAAATCAGGCTGATTCTCGGTGTAGACACCGGCCATCAGCTCGATGTAAGGGCCATCCTCATCGGTGAGGTTGCGGTCCCATGCCTGACCGAAGTCGCCGTTACCCCATGTCCACTGCTTCTTACCGGGCGACACATGGTGTGAGCACACATGAAGCATACCGGCTTTGGTATCGTTCTCGTAACCGCCCTCGAAGTCGAAGCGCGAGTTGACACCCATGTAAGATGTCGGCACCTTGATGTTCTTATAGTTGGAGATGTCAACACCGGCGGAATAGTCCATCTTATAGTATGTGCCGGTGGCGATGGGAAACGAGCTTACCGCACGCTTGCCGTGGTCGAAAACGGCGTTGATATCCGGCGGGAAGACACTCTGATAGTGGTCATTGACAGCCACTGCGGGGTTGGCCCACCAGAGGAAGGTCTGCGGCATATCTGTGCGGTTGTAGAGCACACCCTTGATCTCAAGGAAAGCGCAGCCGGGACGCAAGGTGAACCCTGCCATACCTTTCTGATGGAACATACGCTCCATCTCGCTCACCCACACTGTCACGGACCCGTCGGCATTCTCCTCGATGGTGCAATCCACAGGCATATAAGTGCTGGGGCGGTGATGCTGAGGCCAGTTAAACTCGATACCGCCTGAAATCCACGGACCGGCCAGACCCACGAGAGCGGGCTTGATCACATGATTGTAATATACGAAATGGCGGTTGCGGATCTTATCGTAAGCCATCTGTACGCGACCTCCCAGTTCGGGAAGGATCATCACCTTGATATACTCGTTTTCGATATAGACGGCGTTATACTCCTTGTCGGTCTTTTCGTCAGAGATAGACTCGATCACTGGATAGGGATAAACCACACCGCTTGATCCCTGATAAACACGTTTCTCAAGGAATATAGGATTTTTCTCAGGTGCTCCCGCCTCATAGGTCGGGATGACAACCTTTTCTTTCCAAGCTTTTACCATATTATTTATTTGTCTAATTGTCAATATGTCATTTTGTCAAATTGTCATTAATCTAAAGCCTAATGCCTAAAGCCTTAAGCCTTAAGATTAAAGTCTCTTTCCTTTCGTCTCGGGGAGGCATTTGAGGAAATAGCCCAGGCCTACGAAGCAGATTGCCGAATAGATCCAGAATGTGCCGTAGCTGCCGAGCGAGGAGTTAAGCAGCGGGAAGGAGTAAGTGAGCGTAAGGCAACCGGTCCAGAGGGCGAAGGTGCAGATCGACACCGCCACGGCACGGACTTTGTCGGGGAAAAGTTCGGCGATGAGCACCCAGGTGATCGGGCCGAGGGTCATGGCGTAGCAAGCGATCGCTGCCACAACGAGGACTATCATGAACACGCCCTTGACCTGCATGAAATAGCATGAACCGAGTATGAGATAGATCAGTGCCAGTCCGCCGGCTCCCCAGAGCATCAGTTTGCGGCGGCCGATCTTGTCAACGGTGAAGATCGCCACAAAAGTGAAGATTACGTTGGTGATACCTGTAAGCACGATATTGAAGAGCATCTCGCCTACGTCATAACCCGCATCGGCGAATATCTCCTGCGCATAGTTGAAGATTACGTTGGTGCCGCACCACTGCTGGAACACAGCTATGAACACGCCGAGGATAAGCACCTTGGCAAAGGTCTTGCTGAAGAGCGCGCGGAATGCACCTTTTTCCGATTTCTCAGGTGTATAATATTCCGCGGCAGCCATCTCCTGCATCGCGTAATCGGCACCACCGATCTTACGGAGAATGTCCAGCGCATCGGCGGTGTTGCCGGTCATGGCCAACCAGCGCGGACTCTCGGGAATGAAGAATACTAGAATCATGAATGCGGCTGCCGGGAAAGCCTCGCCCCAGAACATCCAGCGCCATCCCATCTGACAGTTCCACGAGTCAAGTGCCGGAACGGTCTCGCCTGCGAGCATCGGCTCAGCAATGCAGAGGTTGGCGATTTGCGCCGCCAGAATGCCGAGCACGATGGTAAGCTGATTCACCGACACAAGGCGTCCGCGCATCGAGGCGGGTGAGATTTCCGCGATATACATCGGCGAAAGACCCGATGCGATACCGATTGCGATACCACCCAAGAAGCGGGCGATCAGGAAAGGGTTGAAAGTGTCGACAGCTCCTGTGGCGTAAGCCGAGATAAGGAAGATCACCGCCGAGATTATGAGAAGTTTCTTTCTGCCGTATTTATCGGCGAGCCAACCGGCCGACATTGCTCCGACGAGACAGCCGGCGATCGCGATACTCATCGCGAGGCCTTGAAGCGAGGGGATATCCGAGATACCGAAATATATCTCGTAGAAGGGTTTCGCTCCTCCGATCACAACCCAGTCGTAACCGAACAGGAGACCTCCCAATGCTGAAATGAGGCATATGAATCCTACAAATCCTTTGTTGATTTTTTCCATGATGAAAGTATTGGTTAACGCTTGCAAAGTTAACACCTTTCAATCGCTGGAAAAATGCAGTATTCCTCAAAAAAGATGGATAATCTTATTATTTAGGATTTAGGCATTAGGCTTTAGGCATTAGGTATTAGGAGTTGTGGACACTGTTTGTCTCCGGGTGTTTGTCGCGGTCGCGGCCTGCCGCGACCCTACTTCTCTCCGCTCTCAACTCTCAACTATTCTCGCGGCGGCGTTCCTGACACTGCTTTTCGAAGGCTTTCGGGGTGATGTCGAACTGCTTGAAGAAGAGTTTGCTGAAATATGACGGCGACGAAATGCCGATCATCTCGCAGATCTCACCTATGCGGTAACGTCCGTCCTGAATCAGTTCGGCAGCCTTTTTCAACTTCACAACCCTTATCAGCTCACTCGGCGACATATTGAAGATGGCCTTGATCTTGCGCAGCAAATTCGAACGGCTCATCGCAAGAATCTCGCAAAGACTCTCCACGTTGAAATCCTCCTCCGAGAGGTGTGACGTTATAGCATCCATACATCTCTTGATGAATTCCTCGTCAGCCTTGTTGGTCTGGATGCTGTCTACGTTGAAGAAAGGTTTCTTAGAGAACGACTCGCGCTCTCGGCGACGGTTCTCAAGCAGTGATTTCACTGTCTGTATCAGGTATTTGATAGAGAACGGCTTGTCGATATAAGCTTCCGCACCCATCTTCAGACCCTTGACCTTGCTGTCGAGGTCGTTCTTGGCGGTGATGAATACAATCGGAATCGAAGACATCTCGGTGTCCTCCTTCACACGGCGGCACAGCTCCATTCCGTCCATCTCGGGCATCATGATGTCTGTTATCACGAGGTCGAAACGGGAATCCTTCAGTTTCACAAGGGCCTCCACGCCGTTACCGGCCGTCTCCACGATAAACTCCTTCTGCAGCTGGTCGCGGAGCAGATTGCGGATCGATTCGTTATCCTCCACCACAAGTATATGATAGCCGCTGCTGCGGAGTTTGGTCTGGTTGGATTCCTCCTCAAACAGATAGTTGGCCTTATCCACATCGGCCACCGACTTGTCTTCCTGCTCGGTGTCGCCCACGGGGATAGTGAATGAGAATATATTCACATCCGAGGCGTTGTTTTCAAGCACAAGATTGCCACCCAACACCGCCGCGAGCGAACGCGCCAGCGGCAGACCGATTCCCACACCGTTTTTCTTCTCGGCGCTTTCTTCGCTCTGATAGAACGGTTCGAAAATCATGGAGCGGTCTTTATCGGTTATCTTCGGGCCGTCGCTCGCCACGCTTATCTTGACGAAACCGTCGGCTTCGTCGAGAGTGACATCTACGGTGCTCTTCGTATATTTCAAAGCGTTGTTGAGAAGATTGCTCAGAATCTTGGTCACGGCCTCCTTGTCGGTGAAGACCATTATCTTGTTCTTGCGGATATCAACGGAAAGAGCCTTGCCGTTAAGTTCCATCGCCGGTCGGAAGCGTTCGGCGGTCTCACGCAGCAACGCCACGATATCCACCACCTCTTTTTTCGTGGTGAGGCGTCGCGAATCGAGTTTGCCGAAATCGAGAAGCTCACGGCTCAGATGCAGAAGGCGGCGTGTGTTCTGACGCATCACCTTGAGATATTCCGGCGTCTTCGGGTCATTGATACCGTTCTCCTCGATTGCCTCCAGAGGGATATCGATCAGCGAGAGCGGAGTGCGGATCTCATGGGCGATAGTGGTGAAGAATTCCACCTTGTCGCGATAAAGTTCCTTCTCTTTCTCGGCGGCGATCTCCTTTTCGCGCAGATTGATCTTTTTCTTATTGCGCAACTGTAGACCCATTATCAGCAACACGATTACCAGTATGCCGATGATGACATAGGCGCAGATGGCCCATCCCGACCGCCACCACGGGGGAAGAATCTTGATTTTCAGCTCGCTTACCGGCGACTCCTCGCTGTCGCCGAGGCGCACCTGAAGAGTGTAATTGCCGGAGGCGAGGTTGGCAAAAGTGATCTTGTTGCCTTCGAGAGCGGTCCATTCATGGCTTACGGGAAGCAGACGGTAATAGAACGATCGCCGGCCGGTGATGCCGAACTCCGGCGAAGCCACCGTGACGCTGAATCCTGAATAATCGCTGGGGAGCACCACACTCTGCCCCATCTCCGCGCCTGACGACTGCGGAAGCTTGTCCTCGCGGATGTCGAGCAGCGACACTTTGGTAAAATAGACCGGATGTGTCAGTTTCGACACTCCGTCGAGCATGGGATTAAACGAGATTATACCATTGTTTCCGCCAAACCAGAAATTACCGTTTCTGTCGATGTCGGCCGAATTGTAACTGAACTCATTGAATGGAAGGCCGTCGGCCATGGTGAAAACTTTTATCTCCTTACTGGTCGGATTGAACTTCACAAGCCCTTTGTTGGTGCCGAACCACAGATAGCCGCGTGAATCCTCCAGAACAGTGTAGATCACATTGTCGGGCAGCCCCTCCTCGATGCCGAAGGTGGTGAAGTCGTCGGTCTTCTTGTTGTAGCGGCTGAGGCCTCCGCGTTCGGTGGAGATCCAGATGTTTCCGTGGCTGTCTTCCATGATTGAACTGATGGAATTGGAGCGCAGACCGTTGGGATTGACTTCGCCGTCATCGTATGTATAGCTCTTGAATTTTCCCGTCTTCGGGGTATATTTCCAAAGGCCGTTGCCCATCGTGCCGATCCAGATATTCTTATCCGAATCCTCAAAAAGCTGGAAAACCCAGTTGGTGCCGGTGGCATCTACTCGCGTAAACTTCTGCTCGCCAGGCTTGCGTCTCGCCAGCGCACCGCCAAACCCTATCCATTCGTTTCCCGCCGAATCCTTTAGATAGCAGTAACCGCTGCCGTCGGAGCCTGAAATCGGATCGACAGGCAAAATATTGGGTGAGCCGCCGGTAGAAACCTTTGCCACTCCGTTATGCGTATATCCGGCGAAAATCTCATCATCGTAAGATTTCACGAAGTGCATCACGCCGCTGCTCCCCTCCGGTGAGACCACAGGAGATGTGATCGTGCGCGTAAGGGGGTCAAGGAGATGCAGCCCGTCGTTTTCTGTGCCGATCCATACCTTGCCGTCGTCATCGACAGCAAGACCACGCACACGCATACTCGATCTTCCCGCCTCGCGGCCGTAGATCTCGAATCGGAAAGGGTTGCTCGGGAGATAATCGACTCCGGCAAACATGGTACCCAGCCAACCGTTCCCCTCAAAATCGCGATAAATGGTGCTTATCGAATTGTCTGAAAGTGAGAATGGATCGAGTATATTCTCATGCAACTCGGTTTCTTTTCCGCTAACCAGATTCAGGATGCAGAGACCGTTGTGCGTGCCGATCCAGAGGTCATCGCCGAAGAGAGCGATGTCGCGCAGATAAACCTTCCCGGTTTTGCTGAACGGCACTGCCACCGGAGCCTTGTCGCGACGAGGAGTATATTCGAACAGTTGGCCGTCGAGCGTGCTGAAGTAAAGATTACCCTTCGTATCCGATATAAGCTTCATCAAGGCGTTAGGCGCGGGAACCTCACCCTTATTCTCGAACTCCTTACGGAATTTCTTTTCAGCCGCATCATAGACATATATGTCGGAATAATTGCTGATGGCATAGATATTGCCGCTTGGAGTGATAGCCAAATCTGAATAAAAGAAGCGTTTGTCGTTCTTATCATCCGGATTTTTGAAAAACTCCATCTCCCCTTTCGGTGAATATCGGAAGATTCCCTGCGTAGGCCCTAATGCCCACACATTCCCTTGCTGATCTCCTAAGATGCGGAGCATGTAATTGTTGGCGAAGGTGCCGTCTTTAGTCTTTTTGTCCAGATAATGTATCTTATAATCGTTAGGGTCGAATATGAAGAGGCCACGGTCCGTGCCTATCCAGATTTTTCCACTTTCATCCTCATAAAGTGCGGCGATATTGTCGTTGCCGTGCTTCTTCTCCGCGTCATAACATTTCAGGGTCTCGATA
>JAIEAO010000136.1 GCA_029071345.1 Muribaculaceae bacterium
GCTCTTCCTCTCTCCTCAGCGGTGCGGACGGGACTCGAACCCGCGACCCCATGCGTGACAGGCATGTATTCTAACCAGCTGAACTACCGCACCTTTTTTAGAGTCTTTGTTTTTATTTTCGCATCCGGTGTTGTTGTTTCCCGTTTGCGAGTGCAAAGTTACAACCAATTTTTGAATCCACCAAATATTTTAGCAAAAATTTTCGTAAAAAATTCAATTTTTTTGTTGTCAACCTCTGAAACTCGTGCTGTGGTGTCGGTAATAAGCAGAAAATCAATCGTATAATGTGGATTTTAAAAATTGCCGTTATAAAGCATAAAATTTAAGAAAAATTGAGCGAATGAAAAATTATTTGATCTGCTTGCTGAAATTTACATTAAAAAAAGTTTCTCCACACTTTTTTTAATCCTGAAAAAATCACAACTTCCGCTTAAAATTTTCAAAAAAAAAGAGGAGCTGACTAATCAACTCCTCTATCATCTGCATTTAGATGTGTAATTATTTTGCGAACTGGTCGAGGTAGAGTTTGATGGCGAGCGCGTCGACCGGTGCGTCGGATGTGAGGTATTGGCATCCGAGGCCGTTCATCTCGATTATGTCGGCCGGCGTGGTGCAGGTCCATGCGTTTACGGTCATGCCAAGATTCTTGGCTTCCGTAATCATTGCGGGGCGTTTGCGGATCTCTGCCATTTTGATGTCAATTCCGGTTATCCCTTTTGCATGCAGCTGAGCCGGAGTGTAGTCGGGATCGAGATATGCGGTCTTTGCCTGCGGGTCATCGGCTACAACCTGTTCGAGGGCAACCAGACTGAATGAAATATATTCCACCTTATCCTTTACTCCGGCATCGGCCACAGCCTTTACGGCAGCTGAAGCCGCAGCACGGTTAAGGGCATCCGTGGTGTGTTCCTTGATTTCAATTATCAGCTTTGTCCGGGATTCACTTTCCTTGATAATGTCGAGAAGGTCTTCGAGAGTAGGCATCTTTTCGCCGTTCGAGAGCGTAAGGTTCTTGCACTGATCATAAGTAGAGGTCGCGATTGTAACGCCGCTGAAGGCTTTGTCGTGATTCACCATGAGGCGGCCGTCGGTGGTGATCCAGATGTCGGTTTCCGATCCGTAGACGCCAAGTTGCTGAGCGTTGCGGAGTGATGAGCGTGAATTCTGGCAGGAGCCGGGAGTGTCCCAATAACCGCGGTGAGCGATTACATCAGCACCCTGCATCTTCTTTTCAGTAGTGAAAGTCACACTGCCGAGAGCCTGCGCGGATTCTCCTCTCTGAAGCGTAAGGGTGTAGGTGCCCGCAGTGATTCCCGCCGGGAGTGTGACATAAGCCCTGTCGTCGCTGACCTTCAGATCTAAGGATAAAGTGGTGCCGTCGGCCATTCCGACAGCTAATTTGTCGCCGGTTGCGAACCCTTCGCCAAAGATGGGATATTCCACACCCGCCTTGCATGGGAGATTGTTGTAGAATTTCACGCTTGTAACAATCTCTTCGATAGGATTTTCGATACCCGGTTTAACGCCATGCCAAAGATTATTGATCTCGGTGTCGTTAAGCGGTTTATCGTAAATGCGGGTCAGCACGATTTCGCCGTTGAACCCGTTGGTCGGTGTAGCTTTTGTGTTGGAATCACCTCCGATGCAGAACCAGTTGGCCTTGTCGCTTACCGGAATATAGTTGCCGGGCGCGCTGATTGAATTGATCAACTCGCCGTTGATATATATCTTGGCAGTCTGTGCGTCTTTATCCCAGACGCCCACGAGGTGATAATAGGTTTTGTTTTCTGGTTCCATGCCGCTGTTGGCCCATCGCCATGTGCTTTTGCCGTTGGTGGCTGTATTCGGAAGGAAGGTCCATTCATTCTTTCCGTTCTTACCGTTCGCCTTTTTACATATCATAAGGCCTGTGCCTCCTGCCTGATGCGATGCGAAAGGCTTCACCTCCACATTGTTGGCCGAATCGCTGATTTTACCTTCGTAGTTACACATCACCACGGCTTCCAGCGTATGTCCGTCAGCGATCCTGTTTTCAAAGTCTGAGCCGAAGGAATAATCCACGCGATAAAAACTGCTGGCCGAGCCTCCCCAGGGATTGTTGGCGCGGAACACATATCCTCCGAAAGCTTCGTTATAATAACTTGTGGCGCCGGAAGTGCCTGTAGCCTTAACGTTCATCTTCATCGGAGAGACATCCTTGGCCGAACCATCGGCGTTGAATACTATGTCGAGCAGGTCGGCCTTGGGGGCCTCAAGTTCGTTAGACATATAGTCAACAGCATTTGTCGACACCGTGAAGAGAGACTGTCCGTCGTTGTCATAGACAATTAACTGGGTTTTATTGTTCGCATATGCAACATTCCCGATATTCTCAGCTTTCTCCGAGAAAATGATCTTGCCGTCTTTATAGAAATAGATGTTCTCGGCATTGAGGTTTGAAGAGGTCGCACACATTCCGGCCATAGCCAGCGAAAGAGCAATTATGGATTTAGTTTTCATCATGGCTTAGTCGATTATGAGTTTCTTACTGAAATTTCCTGTTGCGCTCTCCACGCTGAGAACGTATACGCCCGAAGTGAGATTATCGAGAGAGACTGTTGCGTTATCAGAAGCCGGAACTGCGGATTTCATCATCCTTCCGTCGATGGCATAAAGGATGATTCTCGAGATTGCATGATCTGCACTGACCACAAGCATCTTGCCCTCAATCACGATGCCGATCTGATTCTCCTTGACTTCAGCAACCCCGCTGGCTTGAGCATCGAATTTGAAATAATCGAAAATGGAATTTTCAACTTTAACAGATTCTCCGGCATTGTTTACTACCGTGAAGGCATCATTGCCGAAGATGATTTTTGAGGCATTTTCCACGCTCCTTGCAGGCGCGTCCGCATCGTTGGCAAAGAAGTGCACATTGAATGCCCATGCCGATGCCGAGCACAATAACGCGCCCGGCAATAATAATACTTTTTTCATGATAATTATTGGGTTAGTTCAGTTAACTATTGATGTAAAATAGATTCAAATTAGAATAGGATAGCAGGAGAAGAGTTTGCTGCCACAAAGGTAATATAAAAATCTTACATTTCAAAAACACAAACAACTTCAAAAACGCTCATCCTCAAAGTTATTAGTTAGATGCCAAAGAAACTGTATTCCTCCGCGTCGATTTCGGAGTGACACTGGCTCGCCAAGTGTCGGCAATTACGGGCAGTTGCAAGCAACAGCCCCTCCGCGTCGATTTCGGAGCGACACTTGCTCGTCAAGTGTCGGCAGTCACGGGCAGTTGCAAGCAACAGCCCCTCCGCTGAGGCCCAAACAAAAAGAGGAGCTGAAAAGTCAGCTCCTCCTGTACCCCCAACCGTACCGTATTAGAACCAATTTTGGCCAATCTCGACCGATTGTGGGAAATGCATCACTGGATCCCAAATTCAGGTGAACCGAGTCAACGTTAATCAAAGAGTGATAATTGGCGATAGGTACTATCGTTAAAACGTTGAGTATCTATTTTAATGCCTTTTTCCTTACACAATTGCACCAAATCCAGTCTCATTAAAAGACTTTTGGTTACCACCCTTTTTGCATCCTTAAAAACCAGTGAATCCAAAAGGGAATGAATCTCATTGCTCGTAAGAGCATCATATATGAAGTTTGCTTCATCTATGTCATCAAAGTCAAGCTGATAACATGTATCATCAACCATAATAGGTTGCCCATTAGGAGTGGATTGTACACTCCTAATGGGCAACCGATGATGGTTGATGATACATGTTATCAGCGTGACTGTTATGAAATAGATGAAT
>JAIEAO010000137.1 GCA_029071345.1 Muribaculaceae bacterium
ACGTCGGGATGTGGCGCGTAAAATCACAAATCCGCTTGTTGAGTTCCCCAATTGTATTGCTGTTAATTTCAGAATTTCTGATCCTGAGTCATTTTCAATCGGCCGGGGGAATATCATACAGGGTGATTGCCGGGTGACTACAAATATCACTATCGGTGATTTCAACCTTTTTAACGGGAGTGTGGTTCTCGGTCATGATACCAAGGTCGGTAATGCTAATGTGTTTATGGCTGGTTGCCGGATAGGGGGTGGGGTTACTCTCGACGACTGTAATCTTTTAGGGACAATGTCGTTTGTGATGCAGGACCTTAAAATCGGGTCGGAAATTACGCTTTCTCCTCTTTCGGCTCTGCTTACTAAACCGAAGGATGGCAATACTTATATCGGTAACCCCGCTAAGGTATTTAAGATAAGTAAGTAATGAAAATCAAACGATATTATTTACTTATAAAGCCTCCTCTTTGTTACACAGATGGTTATTGCAGCATTGCTGCCAACGAATCGTTAAAATTCAGAAGAATATGGAAATCAACAGATTTATCGAAAATTTTGCTGATCAACTTAACGACACTGAGATTTCAGAAATAACTTCGACTACTGTATTCAAGGATCTTGATGAGTGGTCGTCGCTAACCGCTCTGAGCATCATCGCTATGGTCGATGAGGAGTATGATGTCATTCTGAAAGGTGATGATATACGTAAAGCCGATACTATAGCTGATCTGTTCAATATAGTCTCTTCTAAATAAGTTATGGCTTATATAAGATTTAATAATTGCAGTATCGTCGCCATGAGTGCCGGAGTACCCCGGCATATCGAACCGACCATCTCCACCACAGATCAATATGCGGTAGAGGAATTTATGGCGACTACCGGTATATTGGAGAAGAGGTTTTCCAATGATTATACTACCTCCGATCTATGCCTCCCTGCTGCCGAACGCCTTATCTCGGATCTGGGTTGGGATAAGAAGGATATCGACGGACTGTTTTTTATAAGCCAGACCCATGATTACATACTACCGGCTACCGCCTGTGTACTGCATGGCAAACTTGGATTGTCGAAGTCATGTATGAGTCTTGATATTTCACTCGGATGTTCGGGATGGGTATATGGCGTGGCTACCGCTATGGGTATGGTGGAATCGGGTTCTCTGCGTAGGGTGCTTGTGCTTGCAGGTGATGCCCGCAAACATGCAGAAGAGGAGCCTGATCAACTGTTTGGCTATGCCGGCACAGTGACTGCAATAGAATATAACCCGCGTAAATCTGCCCCGGTTATGATCCAGTTGGGGACTGATGGTTCAGGCTACGATACGATAATTCGGCCTGAGGGGGGGCTCGTAATCCGCTGACTGATAAGTCATTAACGCTCAAAAGATGTGAAGATGGGCGTATGCGTCATGCACTCCAAACCCGGATGAAGGGGATGGATGTATTTGCATTCGGTATTACAACCGCTCCCAAATCAATCAAGCAACTAAGCGAAGAATTCGGATTTGATTATGCCGACTATGATTACTTTGTGTTTCATCAGGCTAACCGCATGATGAATGAGACGATACGTAAGAAACTTAAACTTGACGCCGATAAAGTGCCGTACAGCATGACACACTTCGGTAATACTTCCTCTGCATCTATACCTCTGACTATTGTGACTCAACTCGTCGGTAAACTCGAAGGCCGAAAGAGAATAATAGGTTGTGCTTTCGGGGTTGGTCTCTCATGGGGTACTATCGCCTTTGAGACCGATAATCTCGTTATCTCTCCGCTGGTGGAATTGCCTGTTTAAGTGTGGTTTAAGTGTTGAAGATTAGTTATTAGTGATGGATTTTAAGTGTTAGTGAATAGTGATTAATTTTAACTATTGTGATTCATTATTAATTTAAGTATTACATTAACAATAAAGAGCAGTTCAGATGGGTATTATTTCGAATCCGTTTTCTCTCGAGGGTAAGATCATTTTGGTGACCGGGGCATCTTCGGGGATCGGCCGCTCCACCGCTATAGAGGCCTCCAATCACGGTGCGCGGCTCATACTTGTGGCGCGCGATGAGAACCGTCTGAGAGAGACGATGGCGGCTCTCTCAGGTCAAGGGCATCGTATCATCTCCGCTGACCTGACAGATGAGGCGTCGCTGAATAATCTTGTTGAAGAGTGCGGAGCGCTCGATGGTGTTGTGCTGTGTGCTGCCAAGGGTCTTACGCGTCCGGTACAGTTTAGCGACCGCGCCCACTTCGATGAAATTTTCAATATCAATTTTTTCTCTATCGCCGAACTTCTCCGCCTGCTTTATAAGAAGAAACGTCTTGTGAAAGAGGGATCTGTCGTGCTGATATCTTCTATGGGTGGCACTCACGTTTTCTCGGGGGGTAACTCCATATATGGAACATCAAAAGCAGCTCTGGAATCCTTCATGAAGTTTGCGGCTAAGGAGTTTGCGCCACGTAAGATTAGAGTAAACAGCATTTGTCCGTCGATGATAGAAACTCCTCTTATTCATAGAGGTACAATTACCGAAGAGCAGTTGGCTGAATATGCCAAGCGTTTTCCGCTCAAACGTTTCGGCAGACCTGAGGATGTAGCCTACGCAGCGATCTATCTTCTCTCCTCGGCCTCGGCATGGGTGACCGGAACTTCGATGATAGTAGACGGAGGCTTCTCAGTCTCCTGAGTAGGAAATAATCAAGTATTCAGAAAAGCATCAAGATGTCAATAAGCTGTAAGATAAAAGAGATAATAGCAGACGCTCTGCATATACCGCTTGAGTCGGTAACTGATGAACTGAGTATCGGAGGGATACCTCAATGGGATTCTATGGGAAATATTGCCGTAATTGCCGCCCTCGAAGAGAAATTGAATATTGAGATACCGATTGAAGATCTGTTTGATCTTAATTCTGTAAGATCTATCATTAATGAAATCGTTAAGATAAATGGTTGATGTCTCACACAGTTCGATTCTGGCCGCAATATTCCGGCACGCTGTCGCTACTCCCGATAAAACGGTTATCGTGACGACGGAAGGTCGCGAAGTATCCTGGTCCGAACTGCAAAGAAATATAATGCAAGGTGCGGAATGGCTCTCAGGTCAGGGAATTACACGCGGAGACCGGGTTATGATCTCGGCGGAGAAAGAGGTGGAGTTTATTTATCTCTATCTTGCCGCCCATCTGATCGGAGCAGTGAATGTGGTGGTTGATGCAGGGATTAATACTGCGCATCTGCAATATATCACAGATATGGCGCGCCCTGCCATATCCATCGGTTTAAAAATCGGAGGTATTCCATCATCATTTTATTCAGAACTCGAATTTTACAGCCCTGCTGATGCAGGGTCGAAAACCAATGAAGGTCAAGTCGCAAACCATGACCCACTTACTCCCGATGATACGGCCGATATACTGTTTACTTCAGGCTCGACGGGCAAGCCTAAAGGGGTGCTATTGTCTCATGCGAACATCGCGGCATCGGCCGAAAATATCAATGCTTTTATCGGTAACGGTGCAGAGGATGTAGAACTGTTAGGTCTCTCTTTATACCACTCCTTCGGACTCGGGCGATTAAGATGCTGTCTGTTGGCCGGGGGTACGGTAATATTGCATAACGGGTTTGCCAACCTTAAATCGGTATTCAACACTTTTGAGAAATATTGTGTCACCGGCTTCGGGATGGTGCCGGCGATATGGGAATATATCAAACGTTTTAGCGGCACCCGTATAGCCCGCTACGCACCACAGATAAGATATATAGAGATAGGGAGTGCCATACTACCTACCGAAGATAAAAAAATTATTTCAGAACTTTTCCCCACCTCACGTATCTGTATGCATTACGGACTTACAGAAGCATCGCGAGCTACTTTTATTGATTTTCATAAAGATCGGGCGCATATCGAATCGGTAGGAAAGAGAACAGAAGAGAGAGTAGATATACGCATATTCGCGTCTGATGGCAAGGAGGTGGCGGTGGGAGAAACCGGTGAAATTTGTATAAAAGGGGATATTGTTACAGCCGGTTATCTTGATTCAGCTCAGACTGAGGAGGGATTCTATAACGGATACTTCCGTACAGGAGACAGCGGATATATGGATGAGGAGGGATACCTGTATCTTGTAGACCGCATCAAGGAGATCATCAATGTCGGAGGGTATAATGTCAGTCCGGTGGAGATAGAAGAAGAGGTTAAAAAGATTTCTGGAGCGGAATCTGTATGTATCGCCGCTACTGATCCGGATGGTATATTAGGAGAGGTTCCAAGATTACTGATACTAAAAGATACATTGAAGATAGATATTGAAGAATTGCGTAAACGGTTGAGAGAAAAGGTGAAGGGTTATAAATACCCGCGTTTCTTCGAGATAGTGGATTCTCTCCCTCTTACAACCAACGGAAAGAAAAAGCGCATAAAAGAGCGACCACAAAGTCAACCATAAGCCCCCAACCATAATAACTAATCACTAATACTTAATACTTAAATTAATAACTAACACCTAATACTTTAAAAAAAGTTCTAAATGTCGAGACTAACTGTCAATAATATACGCATAGCGGGTATTTCGGCCTGTGTTCCCTCACGGATGGAGGAGAATATCACTCTACCTATATTCTCCGACGAGACCGAGGCGCGGAAGGTAATATACTCAACCGGTATCGAGCGTCGCCGTGTGGTCGAAGATGGGGTTACGGCGGCAGATCTCTCGGTAAAAGGAGTAGAGGGTTTGCTCAGAGACCTGGGTTGGGAAGCGCAGGAAATAGATTGCCTCTTTTATGTCTGCACCTCACGCGACTTTATCGCCCCTCAGACCGCTTGCATATTGCAGCAGCGTCTTGGACTTCGCAATGATGCCTTAGTTATGGATCTACCATTAGGTTGTGCAGGTTGGGTATACGGGATGAGTGTAATCGGGAGTATGATGAGTTCCGGATCATTTAAGAGAGGTTTACTGATCGCAGCCGAAACCAACTCGCGCAATCGCAGTAAGACCGACCGCACGGTGCGACCCCTCTTCGGTGATGCCGCCACCGTAACCGCACTGGAGTTTAATCCCGAGGCCGACGCAATGAATTTTATGTTCGGAGTCGATGGTAGCGGTTATCAAGCAGTTTGGACCAAGTATGGAGGGATGAGATACCCTACCACACCCGAAGCGCTTGAATTAATAGAATACGACCCCGGAGTTTCCCGCCGGGGTACAGATATGATAGTCAACGGTATGAACGTCTTCGCATTCGCAATCAAGACTCCTCCAAAGGCACTCAAAGAATTTATATCGGTATTTGAGATAGATGTAGAAAAATTGGATTATCTGGTTCTACATCAAGCCAATAAATTTATAAACGAAAAGATACGCAAATCTCTTGACATACCCTCGGCTAAAGTACCCTATTCTCTGGAAGATTTCGGCAATGTGACCGCCGCCTCTATCCCTTTGACGCTCGTGACGCGCTGTTCTGAGGCTCTGCGCCAACGTCACTGCTCTCTGCTCGCATGCGGCTTCGGTGTAGGTTTTTCCTGGGCTACGATGAACTTCTCAACCCGTGGAGTGGTGATAACGCGGTTGCTGGAGTATTGATGAGTTTATGAGTTTAAATCATTTTAATATCAAAACAGATCTATAAATAAATCAATAAACTAAAAATCAATAAACTGATCAACTCATAAACTAATTGAATTTTGAGTAATTAATAATAAATCTTATGAGTATTATAAGAAAATTAAAATTATATAGAGTTAAGACGGTTATAATGTATATCCCGGAGAGTTGGAAAAACAGTATAATGCTGGCGGAATTCTCAAAACAGAACAGAATGGTCTGTTTTGCCAACCTATTATATTGGTACTACTTTTATGGTTT
>JAIEAO010000138.1 GCA_029071345.1 Muribaculaceae bacterium
CTCTACTCTGTTGCGTCAAGAGTTGCCCGGGTTACGAGGATTTTCCGAAACATCGATTAAAGATATGCGCATCTTTTTTGAGCAATGGAAATCCATATTTGAGAATCAGCAATCGGCAACTGCCGATTTGCCATTTCCTTTATTCTCTGTTGGTGAAGTTGTTATAAATCGGCAATTAACAACTGCCGATTTAAGTTCGGAGCAATTGAAAATGTTCTTTAATGTGCCTTTTACCCACCATAGAGAAATATTGAGAAAAACATCTACACTTAAAGAAAGGATGTTTTACATTCAAAAATGCGCAACTGAATTCTGGCAAGTTTCAAAACTAAAATACGCACTAAATGATGGACTGTATGAGAAGGAGAAAATTCAAGTGACCAATTTTCCCCAAGTGATCTCAGAAGAAAGTCTGAGGAGTCGTGCTTTAGATGCATTCAAGAATAACTATCTTTTCGACTTCGTTGATTTAGATGAGGAGAATGATATAATTGACGAAAAAGTGCTGGAAACACAAATAGTCAAGAATATCAAGAATTTTATTATGGCTTTCGGTCAGGATTTTGCTTTCATGGGAAATCAATATCGTATAACGGTTGATGACGAAGATCTTTTTGTTGATTTACTTTTTTATCATAGAGGTTTGCGATGTCTCGTAGCAGTGGAGCTCAAATCCGGTAAGTTTAAGGGTGCTTACGCAGGACAATTAAATACATATTTATCTGCGCTTGATGATCTTGTGCGCCGTGCAGATGAAAATCCATCAATTGGTTTAATTCTTTGTAAAGAGAAATCGGATAAAATGGTTGAATATGCTTTTCGAAATACAACCACTCCTATGGGGGTTGCAACATATACGCTGACTTCAAAACTACCTGAACAATATTCTAAAGTTTTGCCTAATCCTCGGGATTTGGTAAAACTACTCCAAGATTAATATTATAATGGCATAATTATTAAGTATTAATGAAAGATCGAGAGGTTATATTGATTGCGGATGCCGGGTCGACGAAGACTGACTGGTGTCTCATCGAGCGCTCGGGTCGCGTTGTTGCCAACGTTAAGACCGAGGGCATTAACGCTGCGATTGCCACTGCTGACCAGATGTCGCGTTATCTCCAATCGGCAAAAAGATTGATCAAGGAAAACGCCGGAGGTGGGATAAATCCAGACGAGGTATTTTATTATGGAGCGGGATGCGCGTCTGATGCTATCTGTCAAAATGTTGAGGAAGCAATCGCTAATGTCTGGGGATGCGATGTGGTGGAAGTAGCTTCGGATATGCTGGGGGCTTGCCGGGCCTTGTTAGGGAAGGAGCCGGGAGTGGCTTGCATCTTGGGCACAGGCTCCAATTCCGCCCTATATGACGGCAAAAAAATCATTGCCAACACACCTCCATTGGGCTATATCTTAGGCGATGAAGGAAGCGGGGCGGTCATAGGCAAGCGATTTATCAGCGATATTTTCAAAGGCTGCGCACCTGAACATATAGTTGAAGAATTTCTCGAAAAAACAGGCTTGACCAAAGATGAGGTGATACGTCGCGTTTATCGCGAACCTAATGCCAACAGATTCCTTGCCTCTTTCGCTCCATATATCGCGGCTCATATCGACGAGGAATATTTCAGAACATTAGTGCTCGACCAGTTCGCAGACTTTATCCGCAGAAACATTCTCCATTACAGCGGCGCGACGACTCTTCCGATTTCCTTCATCGGTTCGATAGCCGAACATTTCAGCCACCTACTCGGTCAGACACTCAATCGTTTTAACCTGACCGGAGGCAAAATCCTCTCCTCTCCCATGCCCGGTTTAATCTCCTATCATTCTAATATTTCTGAACTATGATTAAAAGATTCCTTCTTATACTCTCCCTTTGCGCAGGCACCATGACTGCAGTTCACGCCGACAAATACTGGGAGCAGCGTGTATCGCTCTTCAACCAGTTGCCCGTGACGGAAAACGACATCATTTTCCTCGGTAATTCCATCACCGACGGCGGCAACTTCGAAGAATTGTTCGGCCGCGAGGATGTGAAAAACCGAGGCATACGCTCAGACGCTATACCCGGGGTGATGAAACGCCTCGATCAGGTCACCAAGGGACATCCGCGAAAGATATTCCTTCTCATCGGCATCAACGATGTGTCTCACGGACTGACCGCCGATCAGCTCGCCGAGCGTTATGAGAAACTTGTAAAAGAGATTGCGGCGCGTTCACCTCAGACAAAACTTTATCTGCAAAGTGTCATGCCCATCAACAATAGCTTCAAGGTCTATAAAAGCCTTACGGGTAAAGAAAAGACTGTTGTAGAATTTAACGCACGAATCAAACGGATAGCAGAAGAAAACGGCCTGACATATATAGATTTATGGCCCGCGCTGGCAGACTCTGCCGGAAATATGAAAAAGAATCTCACCAACGACGGTCTGCACCTCACAGGCGAAGGATATCGCGCATGGACCGAACTTCTCCGCCCATATCTCGACGAAGAATAACACCTTTGGGCGGTTGAGATAATTATAACGTCGATTTTTCGTTATATCTTTATACGATTAATATTTTGAAAATGATAAAAAATAGACTTAAATATGCACTTCTCACCCTCGCCATCTTTCTCGGAGGGTTAGGTACGATACGAGCCGACGTAGTTTACATCGATCCTCTATTTGAATATCCTACGGCTCCGGAAGAGATAGAATCGCTTACCGATAAATGCAACTGGCTTATGCAGCATTTCTGGGATCAGATGGATTTCAAGAAGAAAACCGCTGTGAATCAGTCAGCTCTCAACGATGCGTTCAGCGTCTACTCCTTCCCCATGCAATGGGCGGATAAAGAGGTCGTGGATAAAGCCACGGAGAAGATGTTATCCCTCCTGTCGAAAAACCCCACGTTGCAGTTTCAGTTCACCAAAGCCGCGGAAGAGGCTCTTTACGGTAACAGGGCAAAAATCTGGATCGACGAAATTTATATCAGATATATCGAATCTATGCTGAAGAATAAGAAAATATCCGATTCGCGTAAGATTCGTTACCGCCGTCAGCTCAAGCAGATCCAAAACTCGCTGACAGGCCAGACTCCGGCATCGTTCGATTTCGAGACCCCGACCGGCAATCCGGGTAAATTCCATCCTATCGGCGTCTTCACCATTATCGAATTCGGAGATCCGGACTGCGACGATTGCCGCCATGCCAAGCTCAAGATGGAGACCGACATGAAATTCTCAGCGTTGGTAGATAAAGGTCTTGTCAACGTAATGTTTATAGTTCCCGATCCGGTGGAAGGATGGCAGACAAAACTCACCAATTATCCCTCTAACTGGGTAGTAGGAGCGTCGGAGACCGTAAGCGACATCCTTGACATACGCAACTCGCCGTCATTCTATGTAATAGGCACCGACGGAAAGATTCTTGCCAAAAACGTTTCAGTAGACGATGCCAAAGAACTCGCTTTCAAGCAGGAAACTCAGGCTCAACAGTAAAAGACTATGATGAATTCTATAAAGCGGTTGTATATCCGCACCACCGGTTATTCATACACCCACATGGGGCGACTCTTTCTGCGCCTCTTTGTCGGAATCATGCTCATGCAGTTTGGCATTCGCCAGATCATCAACTTTGATGTGGCCCGCGAATTATTCCCGTCCATCTGGTTTCTGAGTCCCGAAACCGGTCTGACCATAATGATTTGCATTGAGATCGTATGCTCATTCTTCATCATGATCGGATTCTGCACGCGCATCATGACCATCCCTCCGTTTCTGGCTTTATGTGTTGCAGAATATTATGTGTTGACCCACATGGTGAAGGAAGCATCATATATGTTGAACTGGACCCAGCAAGGATATGTGCCAATCATGTTTCTCGGCATCTACTTTTTTATCCTCCTTGTCGGTCCGGGCAAAATTTCAGTAGACTATTTCCTCTCTCTCTATTTCATTCATTCTCACGATCACAGTGAAGCAGAATTGGAAGAAGTATGAAAATTGCAGTATTGGTATCAGGAGGCGTTGACAGCGCGGTGGTGGTCGATACTCTCTATCGTGAGGGTCACGACCTGCACCTCTTTTATATCCGCATCGGGATGGATAACGGCGAGGGAGACTGCTCGGCCGATGAAGACATCGAGATGTGTACGCTCATCGCAAAGAAATATAACCTTCCGCTGAAAGTGGTATCGCTCCATGAGGAATATTGGGATCATGTGATGGCTTATACGCTCGAAACGGTAAGAAAGGGTCTGACTCCACACCCCGACATGATGTGCAACAAGCTGATCAAATTCGGTTTCTTTGAAGAGCGCTGGGGTAAGGATTTCGACAAAACGGCCACGGGGCACTATGCTTCCATAGAGGAGCATGACGGTAAACTTTATCTTGCCACGGCCGCCGACCCGGTGAAAGATCAGACCGATTTCCTCGCTCAGATCTCCTACGATCAGTTGTCGCATCTGATGTTTCCCCTCGGCACGCTTCCGAAATCTGAGGTAAGACAGCGAGCTCTGGAGGCGAAATTGCCTAACGCCGCGCGCAAAGATTCACAAGGAATCTGCTTCCTCGGCAAAATTGACTATGCCGACTTCATCGAGCGGCATCTCGGCACGAAACCGGGCCCCGTAATCGAGATTGAGACCGGCAAAAAGATAGGTACCCATAAAGGTTTCTGGTTTTACACAATCGGTCAGCGAAAAGGACTCGGATTAAGCGGTGGGCCATGGTATGTGGTGAAGAAAAATGTCCGCGACAACGTTATATATGTATCCAACGGTTTCAACACACATAAGCAGTATGGCCGCGAGATAAACGTCGAGGAGATGCACTGGATTTCCGGAAATCCCTTCAAGGAAGATCAGGAGACGCTGGAAATTTCATTCAAGACCAGACACTCGCCGGAATTTTACGGCGGCATAGTCAGACGCATCGAAGACGGATCATACCGCATAGAGTCTGAAACCGATGTTCAGGGCATAGCCCCGGGGCAGTTTGCAATCATTTATACGCCCGACCGCCGGCTGTGCCTTGGATCCGGAATGATTTCCACACCCGCAAGAAAAAAGAAAAGCTCTTAAAATGGAAAGACACAGATTAGAATTAATAGGAATCACTTATAATCAGATAGAATCAGGCGTTTACGCCGTAATACTTAAAGAGGTCGAAGGTCAGCGACGCATTCCGATCATAATCGGCTATCCCGAGGCCCAGGCCATAGAATGCAAGCTGCAGGATGTGGTGACACCACGTCCGCTCACTCACGACATGATGGTGAATTTCATGCATGAATTCGGCATCCGCCTGAAGGAAATCGAAATCCGCCGTTTATCGTCAGGCGTATTCGCGGCAGATCTTGTGTTCACCGATGGGAATATAACCCGCACGGTTGATTCCCGGTCATCGGATGCTATAGCACTCGCCATTCGCGCGGATGCCCCGATCTATACATCAGAAGAGGTGCTGATGGAAGCCGGATTCTCTCCCGAAGAACAGGAAGCGCAGGAAAAGCCGCAGAGGCCGCGCTCTGTTGCTCCCGACCTCGGCAACGCGCCCCGGAAGTCTAAGGCAGCGCGTCGGTCAGCCGACGAACTGCGCCGTCTCATGCAGGAAGCTGCCGAAAACGAAAACTACGAAGAGGCGGCACGCTTAAAGGCCGAACTCGACTCTCTCACCCCTTCTGATTCAGATTCAGAATAAGGTTAGAGGCTCTTAAGAGTGGTGATGGCCGCGCGAGGATCGGAAGCATTGAAGACGTAACTTCCGGCGACAAGGATGTCGGCTCCTGCCTCAGCAAGAAGCCTGCCGGTGGTTTCGTTGACTCCTCCGTCGATTTCTATCAACGCTTTGGAGGCACTACGCTTTATCATATCTCTGAGTTGACGGGTTTTGTCGAGCGTGCGGCTGATAAATTTCTGACCGCCGAAGCCCGGCTCCACCGACATGAGCAACACCATGTCAATCTCACCTATTATGTCTTCAAGCACAGAAACGGGCGTGGCAGGACACAATGTCACGCCCGCCTTCATTCCGGCCGCATGGATATGCTGAACGGTGCTGTAAAGGTGCAGACACGCCTCCTGATGCACATTCATTATATCCGCGCCGAGATCGCGCACCTGACCGATCCATTTTTCCGGCTCAACGATCATAAGGTGTACGTCGAGCGGTTTCTTACAAATTTTAGCCACCGGTTCGAGCACGGGAAATCCGAAGGATATGTTTGGCACAAACACTCCGTCCATTACGTCGAGGTGCAGAAAGTCGGCTTCGGAGCCGTTGAGCATCTCTATATCTTTGCGCAGGTCGGTGAAATCGGCCGCCAATAATGAGGGTGAGACAAGCATATTTTTAGGTTTTAGGCGTTAGGTGTTAGGTGTTAGGTTTAGGATTCGGGGTTAATCATTTCGAGGAATTCATCTTCGGAGACGAGGGGAATGCCAAGCTGTTTACATTTATCAAGTTTGGCCGGCCCCATATTCTCACCGGCGAGCACAAACGAAGTCTTCTTGGAGATGCTTCCGGCATTTTTGCCCCCTTCTCGCATTATTATCTCCTTATATTCGTCGCGGCTGTGGTGCTGGAATGTACCGGAGATAACTATTGTCTTCCCTTCGAGGCTATTACCCGAAGGTTTCAATTTATCTTCGTCAACCTTCATCTGCACGCCGGCCGCGGTGAGGCGGTCGATATTCTCCACATTCACCGGGTCACGGAGGAAGTCATAAATGTTTTGGGCTATGATCGGACCGACATCCGGAATCGCGCTCAGCTGCTCAAGTTCCATATCGCGCATATTCTCCATGCTGATTACCGTGCGGGCTAAACGCTTGGCGGTAGTTTCCCCTACGTTGGGAATCGATAGCGCATAAAGCACACGCTCGAACGGCACAGACTTCGAATCCTCAATACCTTTCATAATACGTTTGGCAGTCTTCTCGCCGATACGGTCAAGACCCGAAAGTTTCTCTTCCGTGAGGTCGTAGATCTCTCCGATGGTCGAAACCAGACCGCTGTCATAAAGCAGCTCTGCAGTCTCCTCACCGATGCCGTCGATATTCATCATTCGTCGGGCGCAGAAATGCTCGATACGCCCGGTGATCTGCGGACGACAGCCATATTTATTCGGACATACCCACGCCGCCTCTCCGAAGATGCGCTGCAAAGGAGTGCCGCAGACGGGGCATGCTTTCACAAACACCACTTTCTTCACACCTGCAGGGCGCAGCGATTTGTCGACACCCGTAATCTGCGGAATGATTTCGCCGGCTTTTTCCACATAAAGACTGTCGCCTTCATGTATATCGAGTTCCTGCACGATGTCGTCGTTATGCAGCGACGCTCGCTTCACGATCGTACCCGAAAGTTGCACCGGTTCGAGATTTGCCACAGGAGTTACGATTCCCATACGTCCGGTCTCGAACGAGACGAAACGAAGCGGTGTGCAGGCACGTTCGGGATTGAACTTGAACGCCACGGCCCAGCGCGGAGATTTGGCCGTGTAACCGAGGTTGAGTTGCTGACGGAGCGAGTTGACTTTGAAAACAAGGCCATCGGTAGCCACGGGCAATTCCTTGCGGTGTTCATCCCAATATGCGATGTATTCGTCGACCTCCTCAAGAGTACGCAATTTCGACATAGCCTTCGACACCTTGAATCCCCAATGCTCCGCCTCAAGCATATTGTCGTAATGGTTGTCGGCGGGAAGATTGTCGGAAAGGAGATAGTAGAATCTTGCATCGAGATGACGGCGCGCCACCTCGCGGGGATCCTGCATCTTCAGCGTGCCTGAGGCCGCGTTACGCGGATTGGCGAAAAGAGGCTCTTCGTTGTATGCACGCTCTGCATTCAGTTTCTCAAACACTTCCCACGGCATCAATATCTCTCCGCGTATCTCAAACTCCTCAGGCCAATCGCCGGGAAGAAGCTGCAACGGAATACTGCGGATGGTGCGCACGTTGGCAGTCACATCATCTCCTTGTGTGCCGTCGCCGCGGGTAACGGCGCGAACAAGGCGACCATTCTTATAGGTTATCGAGATCGATGTTCCGTCAAATTTCATCTCTCCCACAATGCTGAAATCCTCGCCATCGAGAGCCTTGCGGATGCGTTCGAACCATTCATCGACCTCCCCGATCGAATAGGTGTTGGAAAGCGACATCATCGGCCTCGCATGGACCACATGCTCGAATCCTTTCGTCAGGTCCGATCCCACGCGCTGAGTCGGGGAATCTGGGTCGGCAAACTCCGGATATTCTTTCTCCAGAGCTTCGAGTTCCTTAAGGAGCATATCAAAGTCCTTGTCGGATATTTCCGGCGCATTGAGAACATAATAGTTATGGTTATGCCGGTTGATTTCAGACCGCAACCGATCGATGTTTTCTTTGACAGACATAATTTTATGGTTAATGGTGTCTATAACTCCTAACTCCTAACTAATATATGGATAGGTTATTTTCCAGAGGAAAAGTGCTTGGGGAGGCATTGATGTTCCGGCCGAGCATCGGTCTTTTGCATCAATTATCTCCCTAAAATCGCTGATCGAAAGTTTGCCTCGACCGACATCCACCAACGTTCCGACCACGGCCCTTACCATATTGCGCAGAAAGCGGTCGGCAGTGATGGTGAAGACAATTCCCGGCACTCCGTAAGCGTTATCCCAGGGCTTCCAATCTGCCCTGCGGACATCGCAGATATTCGTCTTCGCATCTGAATGAAGTTTGGCAAAAGAGGTAAAATCTTTCACCTCCAAGAGCAACGCCGCGGCCTCATTCATGGCATCCACATCCAGTCTGTTGGGTGAATGCCATGAGAATGATGACAAAAACGGTGATTTCCCGAAAGCTGCGAAATATTTGTATTCCCTTTCCGTAGCATCAAAACGCGCATGAGCATCTGCGGGCACTTCAATGAGGTCTTCAATAGAGATCGAAGGTCCGCACAGCCTATTGAGCGACAGCAAAAACTTTCTGACGTCATTGACAGGCTCCGCGTCAAAATGGGCATACATCATTCGGGCATTTACGCCGGTATCCGTGCGGCCCGCACCCACGACAGGTGTATCTTGGCACAGAATCACAGACAGCGACTCCTCGATGGTCTGCTGCACACTCACCGCATTGGGTTGAGACTGCCAGCCGTGAAAGGGGGTGCCGTTATAACTGAGCTTCAGGAAATATCTCATATCAGTCTCTTTCGAGGTATGTTATGCCGTAGAGACCCGAACGGTAGTTATTGAGGAACTGACGCCCCTCTTCGGGAGTGATGACACCACGCTTCATTGAGGCGGTCACCCATGCCTCAAGGTTTCTGACCAGTTTCTTGGGGTTATACTCTACATAATCGAGCACATCCGCCACGGCCTCGCCATCGATTATCTGCTCGATCTCATATCCTTCTTTGGTGAGCGATATATGCACGGCATTAGTGTCGCCGAAGAGATTGTGAAGGTCGCCGAGGATTTCCTGATATGCACCGACGAGGAACACGCCGAGATAATATGGCTCATTCGGCTTCAGCTCGTGCACGGGGAGCGAGTTGGCTGTGCCTTGCGGAGAAACGAAGTGAGTGATTTTGCCGTCGGAATCGCAGGTCACGTCCTGAATGGTGCAGTCGCGCGTGGGCTTCTCGTCCAATCGGGTTATAGGCATCACGGGGAACATCTGATCAATAGCCCATGAGTCGGGAAGCGACTGGAAAAGGGAGAAATTGCAGAAATATTTCTCCGGCAGCATCCGGGCAACCTTGCGCAGCTCTTCCGGGGGGTGTTTCATTGAGCGTGTCATGTCGCGCACATCGCGGGCCACCGACCAGAAAAGTTTCTCGATCTGTGCGCGTGATTTCAGCGATAGCAGACCGAGGCTGAAACGCTCCAGCGCCTCTTCACGAATCTGCAACGCATCGTGCCAGTCTTCAAACACACTCTTCGGATCAATCTTATCCCAGATGTTATAAAGCTCATGGGCAAGTTCATGATCCTCGGGATCGAGTTCTTCGTTATCGTTCCATATCGGGAGACGCGCAGTCTCAAGCACCTGAATGATGAGCACCGAGTGATGAGCCGTCAGCGAGCGTCCGCTCTCGGTAATGATGTTCGGCTGCGGGAGGTTATTCTTGACGCAGGCATCCACAAGCGATGACACGGAGTCGTTCACATACTCCTGAATCGAATAATTCATTGAGCTTTCGCCCGAAGCGGAGCGTGTGCCGTCATAGTCAACGCCGAGACCACCGCCGATATCCACAAATTCTATATTGAAGCCAAGTTTTGAGAGCTGCACATAGAACTGCATAGCCTCGCGCAAAGCATTCTTGATGCGTCGGATTTTCGTTATCTGACTGCCGATATGGAAATGTATCAGCTTCAGACAATCAGTCATCTTATTTTTCTCCAGAAATGAGAGGGCATCAAGCAGCTCGGAAGAGTTCAATCCGAATTTGCTGACATCTCCTCCCGATTCCTCCCATTTGCCGGATCCCGACGATGTGAGTTTGATACGGATTCCTATATTGGGAGAAATATTAAGGCGTTTGGCAACTTTCGCGATGAGTTTGAGCTCGTTGAGTTTTTCAACCACGAGATAGATCCGGCGTCCCATCTTCTGGGCAAGCAAAGCCAGCTCCACATAATTCTCATCCTTGTAGCCGTTGCAGATCACAAGTGAATTCTCATGAGTATTGACTGCGAGCACCGCATGAAGTTCGGGCTTTGACCCGGCTTCAAGACCGATGTTATATTTATTGCCGTGACTTACGATCTCCTCTACCACAGGGCGCATCTGATTCACCTTGATGGGGTAAACGATGAAGTTCTGACCCTCGTAGCTGTATTCCTCAGCTGCTTTCCGGAAGCAGTTGGAGATTTTGCGGATTCTATCGTCGAGAATATCGGGGAAGCGCAGCAACAGAGGCGCGTCGACATCACGGAGCTGCAAGCTATCCATCACCTCCTTGAGGTCGATCTTCGGACCGTTTTCTTTCGGGGTGACCTGAACATGCCCCTTTTCATTTATTGAAAAGTATTTAAGACCCCAGCCCGGAATGTTATAAATTTCTGCGGAGTCTTCTATACGCCATTTCCTCATTTCTTTATCGTGTAATTTCCTATTTTTATATTTTAAATGACTATATCACAAGCGATTCAAACCGTTAACCGTTAACCATCTAAGGTTCTTGTTTGCGTCCGAGAAGTTCGAGCCGCTCGACCACAATATCGGTCTTACGGCGTACGATCTTCATGCGGTCTTCATACTCGCGTGTGCGCAACTTTCCTTCCACATAGATGCGTGAGCCCTTACGGATGTATCGTTCGGCAAATTCAGCATTTTTTCCGCCCATCAGCAGGGAATGCCATTCCGTAACCTCGGTGGTGGAATTTGCGTAACGGTCGGTTGTTGCAAGCGAGACATGAGCGATCGGGCGATCCTTTTCGGGATACCGTATCTCGGGGTCGGAACCCACATAACCCAAAAGTATTACTTTATTTACCGACATTGTATGATGATGCCTTTAGTGCCAGACCTGTTTTCTCATGCAGCCCGAAGAGAAGGTTCATGATATGCACCGCCTCACCTGCGCCTCCTCTTAGACGAGGATCGGCCACAGCCTCGATTCTGAGCGTGGAATCATCGGGCTTGCTATATGTGATCACACATTTGTTTGTACCCATCACCTCATTTTCTGCCGAAGAAGAGATGATCGGGAATGCGAAATTGTGATCGTCATAAATCTCGTAGATATCCTGAATCTGCTCCAGAGCGATCGCGCACGACAGAGTCATGACGCTCCGCATGGCGCGTTCATTGTCTGAAACAACGGTGTTGAGAACTATCTGCTTGTCGAAACTTGGCTGGCTGTTATTCAGGATTTCATTGATCTCCTTCTCCGCCACCGCTTTCTCTTTATCCAGAACATCGGCAGGCGCGTTCACGTCGATTTCAAGAGAATCATTAAGAAGCATATTGTTCGCTATGGGATAGAGCGCGGTCAGCACAGCCGATGCTATCGGCGAAGGCACTCTTGCCGATACTGCTCCGCGGACAAGCATCTTGCGGTTTATTTCAGGCAGACCGTAAACCACCCCCATTCTTTCGTGGTCAAGATGATTAATACTGTCGACCATGATAGTGCGGAGATCAGGACGGGCAAGCTGCAGTGCGGAGAATTCCGCAGCCGTCATGGAGTTGCCGCAGATAAACACCACGTCGCAGTCGGGAGTCATGGATAACGGTCCTGTGAAATTCATCTTCTCTTCGCCGATAAGCCCGTGATGCACGGATGTCACCGATATCCCCTCTTTGCCGGGAGCCGAGAGGGTGGTGATGATCACCTCTGGATGATTAACCAATATTCTGAGCAGTTCACCGGCTTGCGGAGTGTCGGCGCCGGTAATGGCCACTTTTATCATAATTCTTAAACTTTATAAGCAGGAATCTGATGATCTAACGGAAGAAGTCGCGCGAAAACTTGCAAAGCCTCTTCGTGGGTCACATCTTCACGAAGGATCGCGATAATAGTATCTGAGCCGGGAATTGTACCCAATATCTCGGGAGCATGACTCATGTCGATATCATAAGCCAGACCGGAAGCATATCCGTTGCGTGTCTTGATGACAGCGATATTTCGGGAGAATGTCAGTGATATGAATCCACTCTGATAGTTGGCAGCGCGCGGAAGCTTTCCGCGGGTCATGAGTTTATCTTTAAGTGAATCGCTCTCCGGCAAGATATACATATATCCCCCGCGATTGGTAGGCACCTTGGTGGTTCGCAGCATCTTGAGGTCGCGCGAGAGGGTGGCCTGCGTGACATGGAAGCCCGCGTTTTCCAGCAGTGAGGACAGCTCTTCCTGACTTCCTATGCACTGGTGTTTGATAATATCCACCATCAGCTCGATTCTGGCTTTGCGATTTTTCATGCGGTTACATATTTATAATTGTGTATATATCCTGCGAATATACAAATTATTTATGAGTAACCAAAGAAATTTATACAGAATAATTAACAAATTTATAAAAAATAAGATATTCCTTTCTAATATGCAACCGCTCCTCGGTTGGGAGCTCGGGATATGCTTAACCCCGGGTTGTAGCAACCCGGGGTTAACATGCAGTAATGGGCATACTGCCCATTTATCATTATTATTTAATTTTTTGCTACCGTCGATTAGTTCTCGGGTACGGGGCCGTACTGGTTGTCGTAAGGCTGTGAGGGCTGAAGCAGGAAGACCAGAAGAACTATGGTGCCTACCACCGGAATCAAACCGATCAACCACCACCATCCGCTGCGTCCTGTGTCATGCAGACGACGGAACATTACACCTAAGGTCGGCAATAACAACACAAGATTTACTATATAGGAAATTACGGGCAATCCCGGCTCTGTACCTTCAGCAATAGCCTTAGCCATGTTGATGCCATAAGGGATTGAGAAGAGGATACCGATGATTGCGGTGAAAAGAACCCACCACCAATACTCACTGCGCGATGCGCGACCTGTGAAGCAGCAATAATTCCTGAAGCAGGTGCTGACTGATTGTCCGAATGTCATAATCAAATAATTTTAAAGGTTTTTGTTTAATTTATAACGCAATTTATAGAATTTTAGTATCAATTACACATCCGATTTCAATCTATCATGGCAACCGCTGAATGATACTTGGCCATATTCACTGATTTCTTTATGGCCTTCCAGGCTTTGCGACCGATCTCTTCTTCCGCATATTCCCAGAAGGGTTTGATTTTAGAAAGTATCTGCGAATCGCCGCACAATGTTGATTCGTAATGATTGAGCAATCGGCGGTGGAATTTTAACATCTCATCTATTCTTTTGCTTCTATCCCACTCCGCTCCGGTTTCATATTCTGCCAACAGCGACGGGTGCTCGAGGATGCCCCGCGCCGTCATCACCCCGGCGATTTCCGGGAATTTCTGCTTGATGGCATCGATATCGGCCGGTGTTTTTATCTCACCGTTGAAAATTACGGGATGAGGGCACTCCTTGAGGAATTCCGCGAATTGGTCGAGGTAAAGGTCACCGCCATACTGCTGTTTTGCCACACGCGGATGCAGTGTGACATGAGACAAATCCATATCTCTGATGGCATCTGTCACTCCGCGCCACTCTTCAGTATCTGCAAAGCCCAGACGCATTTTCAGGGAGAAATCAATCTCCGGATACTCTTTCAGCAATTCGGGTATCTTATGGTAGTCCGCAGTATTGGCTATAAAACCCGCACCTCTACCCCTCGCCGTCTGCAGCGGGAACGGGCAACCGGTATTGAGATCAATCTTCTTGGCCCCAAGTTCTGCCAATCCGCCGACAAGCGGTCTCAGCTCTTCCATATCGCGGAATATGACCTGAGCCACGACTTCATGATTGCCGTTGAGATCAGACGTATAATCCTTAATATCATGTTTGCGGAACTCCCCTTTTTCAAGTCGGATAAAGGGGGTGTAATATGTATGGTCGCCGGCATATACATCTTTATGGAAATGTCGCCAGGCGGCATCCGTATGCCCCTGCACCGGGGCTATCATAGTAACAAAATCAGACATATTCTATTTGTAGTTGAGAGTTGAGAGTGAACAGTTACATCTATTCTTATCACTTATCACTTATCACTTATTACTTATTACTTATTACTTATTACTTATTACTTATTACTTATTACTTATTACTTATCTATTCTCACTTTGAAGGCAAAAACGCGAAAACCACTGCCAGCACAAGGCAGACATAGGACGCCGCATGATTCCACTGGAATTTCTGCCCTTGAAAACATATCATCGCAATGATGGTAAACACCGTCAGCGTGATCACTTCCTGCAGGATTTTAAGCTGAAAGAGTGAGAACGGACCGCCGTTATCCTTGAACCCTATACGGTTGGCCGGTATCATCACGCAGTATTCAAGAAATGCGATTCCCCACGACACAAGGATGACCACAAATAAGGGCCAACTCTTTGAAATCCCGGTGGTCTGCAGTTTGAGATGACCATACCATGCAAATGTCATGAATATGTTTGAAATAATAAGGAGAATTATAGTAATTACGGTCGCGTTCATTGTTATATTATATAATGCATACTGAAAATCAATAATATTTCAGGAGTTGAATTAAGTAAATATAGAAAAGAGGACAAATATAGCAAAAAATTATAGAATTTTTGCTATATTCGCGAGTAAGCAAAGAGAGAACGTCGGCCATAGGCCTGTGATCGGTGC
>JAIEAO010000139.1 GCA_029071345.1 Muribaculaceae bacterium
ATCTACCCGCCTCTCTTGGCTTTTTTAAGATAAATTTTCCACTCTCTTATTTTGCTCCTGCAAACTTAGAGCTTTTCTCATATTATAAATAAACGCCAACATGGGAATGGTAGCGGCATCTAAATAAGACTAACTCTAAAAAGATTATGAAAAGAAAATTTAAATGGTCAGTGTTGATGCTCATTGCAATATTCAATATCAACTTTACATCATGCAGCGGTGATAAGAACGATGAGCCGGATATCCCAACTTCTGCAGGGGCAACCGCCAATCCGGCTTCAGTGTTTACAAACGGTGTGCCTAAACAAGTGGGAAATATGCAAATTTCAACTAATGAAGATGGATTGGTTTCAAAAATAACTCAGGGGAGTACCGTGGTAACCTTTTCTTATCCTAAACGTACGAAGACAAGGTCGGGAGAGGAGGAATATGACGTAATATTTACGATTGATAATGGATATGATGTATGGAAATCGTATGTAATCTTGAATTCATCAGGTTACGCGGCTTATATGAAAGATGTATGGGATGATGATGATGATATAAATGAATATTGGATTGATTACAATTCCGATACACAGCTGAATAAAATTACAGTTAAAAATGATTCCGGCAAAAGTGAATTAAATTGTACTTATTCAAATGGAAACCTGACTAAACTCAAATATACCTATAATCTTCCCGGATATGGCACAGTAGATGGTGCTCTTTTAAGTTTTGATTACGGTACTAAGGTGATTGCTAATAAGGGGGGAATTATTATGTTTGATTGGTATGGTATTGATGAAGATGACTCATTGGCATACGCTTATTATGCAGGTATTCTTGGAAAAACTTCTAAATCGCTCCCTGTAAAGATGATTTCAACATTAGAAGATGAAGATGATAGTGTTGATATTTATGAATGGTCAATTAATGCTAATGGGTTACCCACAAGTGTAACAATTAACTGGACAGATGGAGAGGATGGAACCACAGGTACCGATACAATGAAATTTGATTGGTAATTTCCAATCATTCAGTCTTTTCTAAAAATAGTTGGCTGTGTCATAATTAAGTTTATGGCGCAGCTAATTATATTGTAATATTGGTTATTAGCGGAAGATAAGAGTTGAGGATTCGGCATTGCCCTATATGGTTGACCTAAACATCTTCTCATCGCTGTCAAATCCTGCTCTGCGCGACCATATCGCCCGAGTTGGAATCTCCCTGAGATAAGTATGATTATTTGAAGTGAAGGGTATCTTTAGCGGCGACCGGTGAAGAGACCGATTAGTTTGGCGAGGAAACCACCCGGTTTCCGGGATGAAGTTCCGAAAATTTTTGCCGGAATATTAAGGAAAGGTGGCGAATCCCAGAAGCGGTCGAAGATACGCGGACAGACTGCGCGGATGCTGTCTTCGTCATCCTCTTCCCATTCAAATTCTATATCATAGGAATAAGCAGGATGCTCGTATTCCTTCCTCTTTCTTAGAAACTCTTCATTTTGAGCCGAATGCCTCTCTATTTCATTATATATCAGGATGTTGGCCTCTTCATTCACAGGTTCATCGGCGGAATCCAACTTCTCGAAAACTTCGCACAGTGAATCGGCGTTTTCCAAAGCATTGTAGACAGTTTTACGTCCTTGAGTAATAAGCCATGAACGGAAATAGTCGAATGAATCGTCACTGCATCCACCCCTTACGATATAAGCGGCAGCCCATAAATCCTGACGATAAAGCTTGTGCGAGAAGTAATCCCACCAATAATCGAAACCAAGCAGTTCATCATCGGTAAACGATCCGATTTGATTCGCTAACTCCTTTCCGCAATCTGACTTTTCTATAATATCCCAAAATTTTTCTTCTGACAGCATAGACTTGTGGATTTAAATGTTAATAATCTACTTCTCACTTTTCACTTTCAAGGATTGAGGGGGCGATGCGGAGGACGTAGGCCCAGGCGTCGTCGTGGGTGTAGGGGATTTCCCCTTCGAGGATGGCCTCTTTTACTGCATCTTTGATTTGTTTGATTACGGCTGATGGCGGAATCTTGAAGTATTCCATTATCTCGTTGCCGTCGATGGGTGATTTCCAGTTGCGCAGTGCGTCGGCATCGTTGATTTCCGCCATTCGTTCGCGCAATTTGGCGAAGCCTTCGAGCTGGCGGCACACTTTTGCAGGGTTCTTGGATGTGATGTCTGCCTCGGCAAGAGTCATAAGGTCGTCGAGATCCGGCCCCGCGTCTGTGATTAAGCGGCGCACTCCCGAGTCGGAGACCCCTTCTTCGCCCACCGACTGCGGGCGCATGTGGAGACCAACGAGTTTGGCCACATATTTCATCTTTTCGTTGAGCGGAAGCTTCATCTGCTTGAACACGCGCGGAATCATCTTCTCGCCGATGAAATTATGGTTATGGAATGTCCAGCCGAGGCGCGCGTCGTAGCGTTTGGTAACAGGTTTGCCGATGTCATGCAGCAGTGCGGCCCAGCGTAACCATTCGTTGTCGCTCTTGGCGGCGACGTTATCCACCACCTGCACCGTGTGATAGAAGTTATCCTTATGCCCGCGCCCCTCCTTAGTCTCGACACCTTTTAGGGCATAGACTGCGGGGAAAATCAGTTCGAGCAAACCGCTTTCGTCAAGGAGGCGCAAGCCTATCGAGGGTTTCGGAGAACGCATGATTTTGAAAAGCTCATCGTTGATGCGCTCCTTGGTGATTATTGCGATTCTTTCGCGGTTGCGACGGATTGCTTCGAAGGTGACGGGGTCGATGGTGAAGTCGAGCTGAGAGGCGAATCTTATGGCGCGCATCATTCGCAGAGGGTCGTCGGAGAAGGTGATGTCGGGATCGAGAGGTGTGCGGATGATGCGGGCCTCAAGGTCGCCGATGCCGTTGAAGGGGTCGATCAGTTCGCCGAACGAATCTTTATTGAGAGAGATGGCCATGGCGTTGATGGTGAAATCCCGTCGGTTCTGATCGTCTTCGAGGGTGCCGTCTTCAACAATGGGGTTGCGCGATTCGCGAACATACGATTCCTTGCGCGCACCAACGAATTCGAGTTCAAGATTGCGGGTCTTGACTTGAGCGGTGCCGTATGTGGCGAACACGCTTAGGCCTTTGCCGTGGTTAAGGCGTTCGGCCACCTGGCGCGCCAGCTCGATACCGCTGCCTAAGGTTACGAAGTCGATGTCGGATGAATGACGCTTGAGAAAAATGTCGCGCACATATCCTCCGACAATGAAAACCTTTCTATCTATTTCATCGGCAATCTCGCCTATACGGCGGAACACCGGCAATTTAAGTTCGCTTGAGAGGTTCAATTTTTTAGGCTTTAGGTATTTGTAGGGACGCACCAAGGTGCGTCCTTTTATTTAGGCGGACGCTCCATGGAGCGTCCCTACATTTCAAAACTGTTTGTCTCCGGGTTGTTGAGGCGGTCGCGGCTTGCCGCGACCCTACTTCTCACCTCTCACTTCTTACTTCCCACTTTTCACTAAAATTATCCCGAGGTTGCGGAGACAAAGGGTGTTGTCGGCTGGATAGAGAGATTGGATCGAGATGCTGTAGCCGTCGGGCAATGAATAATCTTTCTTGATCGTATCTGAAATCTCATAGAGCGCTACACCCCTTTTGCCACGAGGCTTTCCATTCCTGTCGCAGAGAGCGATCGTGACTTGTTCTGTCGCCATTACTCCTTCTTCATCTTCTTCCGTTATTTCCATCGGTATTGCATCCGTAAGATTGCGGGAGGAATAGCGGAGTGTGAGAATGATGTCGAATTTTTCGCCCGGAGTTATGACAGAGTCGGTAGGATAAGGAGTGAAGTCGAGCGTGCAGACCGGATCCCATCCATCCGAACCGAACGCCACGAATTCGGAATATGCCGTCTGCTTTACCTCTTCGCAAGAGGTGAGCATCAGGAATATCATCAGGATGGAAAACAGGATGCGTGGCATGACTTGGATTGAGTTTAATTCACTTCCGACCAATCTCGCTCATCAACTTTCCGGCGTCTGTTTAGGAGCGGCAGAGGGCTGTTGGCCTCCGTTCGGGTTGTTCTGACGGTTGCCGTTATTCTTCCCTTTTCCGTTCTGCTGCTGGTTGGGGCGGTTATTGCGGTTTTTATCCTTGCGTTCCTGCTGACCGTTACCGTTGTGGTTGCCGTTGTTCTTTTTCCTTTGGCCCCCCTCCTTGTTGCCGTTACCTTCCGACTGCTGTCTGTCGCGGTTCTGCTGATTATGGTTATCCTTGTTGCGGTTTTTCTTACGCTTCTTGGAATTATCGAAACGTGTGAGGCTTTCCTGCTCCACGAGGTCGACATAGGTCGGTTTTGATCCCTTCTTGTCGGAATCGTTGTCGAGTGAATCTACCTTGATGCCTTGGCGGTTAAGAGAGATGATCTCAAAGGCGCGTGAGGCGGGAATCGTCACAAGGTTCGCCGGGATGGATTTGTCGGTAGAATATGTCACCTGCCGGGATAGGATGTCAGCCTTGAAGAAGTAATAATCAGCGTCTTTGGTCTGAAGCACCATATCTTTGGCCGGGAGTTTTTTCTGGGCCTCCGAATATGCGTCGATTTCGAAATTGAGACAGCATTTGAGTTTCGCGCACTGTCCGGCGAGTTTCTGGGGATTCATGGAGAGGTCCTGAATACGGGCCGCACCCGTTCCCACTGAAACGAAATGCGTCATCCATGAAGAGCAGCACAGCGGACGCCCGCAAGGGCCGATTCCGCCGATGCGGCCGGCTTCCTGACGCGCACCGATCTGTTTCATTTCGATGCGCACCTTGAACGTGTCGGCGAGGATGCGTATAAGCTTGCGGAAGTCTACACGCTCGTCGGCGATGTAATAGAATATCGCTTTGCCTCCGTCGCCCTGATACTCCACGTCGCCGATCTTCATGTCGAGACCGAGCTCCTCGGCTATCTTGCGCGAACGGATCATGGTGTCTTCCTCCCGCGCGGTGGCTTCGGCATATTTCTCCATATCCGACTGGTTGGCCAGACGGAAGACTTTACGGAATTCGGAATCGGGGCTGATGTTGGCTTTTTTCAGCTGAAGGCGCACGAGGCGTCCGATCATGCTTACGCGTCCGATATCGTGCCCCGGAGCTCCCTCTACAGCCACTATGTCGCCAATCTTCAGGTCAAGACGATTAGGGTTTGAGTAGAAGCCGGTGCGGGTGTTTTTGAACACCACCTCCACGATGTCGAAGTCGTTTCCCGAGGAGATGCCGTCGAGCCAGTTGGTGGCAAAGAGTTTGCCGCGCGGGCAACCTTTGCCGAGATTGCATTTGTCTGTGTCCACGGCTTAACGTTTATTTTGCAAAACTGATGGCACGGGTCTCTCGGATTACGGTGATCTTCACCTGTCCGGGATATGTGAGCTCATACTGAATCTTCTTAGCTATTTCGGCTGAGAGTTTTTCGGTCTCTTCATCTGTGATCTTATCCGCGCCGACGATAACACGCAGCTCGCGGCCTGCCTGGATCGCGTAAGTCTTGATCACGCCGGGATAGGAGAGGGCAAGCTGTTCGAGGTCGTTGAGACGTTTGATATAAGCCTCCACGATCTCGCGGCGGGCACCGGGACGCGCACCTGAGATGGCGTCGCAGACCTGAACTATAGGAGCGAGAAGTGAAGTCATCTCAACCTCTTCGTGGTGAGCGCCGATGGCGTTGCAGATTTCGGGTTTCTCCTTGAATTTCTCAGCGAGCTTCATACCGAAGAGTGCGTGCGGCAATTCGGGTTCATCATCGGGCACTTTACCTATATCGTGGAGCAATCCGGCGCGACGTGCTTTCTTCGGGTTGAGGCCAAGCTCAGAAGCCATGACGGCGCAGAGATTAGCGGTCTCGCGAGAGTGCTGCAGAAGGTTCTGACCGTAGGAAGAGCGGTATTTCATCTTACCGACCATGCGGATGAGTTCGGGGTGCAAACCGTGGATTCCGAGGTCGATAGCGGTGCGCTTACCAGTCTCGATAATCTCCTCCTCAACCTGTTTCTTAACCTTAGCAACCACCTCCTCGATGCGTGCCGGGTGGATACGGCCGTCGGTGACGAGCTGATGCAGGGCAAGGCGGGCGATTTCGCGGCGCACGGGGTCGAAGCCTGAAAGCACGATTGCCTCGGGGGTGTCGTCGACGATAATCTCGATGCCGGTGGCAGCCTCAAGAGCGCGGATGTTGCGCCCTTCGCGACCGATGATGCGGCCCTTGATTTCGTCATTATCGATGTGGAACACTGTCACTGAGTTTTCAACGGCAGTCTCTGTGGCAACGCGCTGGATAGACTGGACAACGATGCGTTTAGCCTCTTTGGTTGCTGTCATGCGCGCATCGTCCATAATGTCATTGATATAACCGGCAGCGGCTGTCTTGGCTTCATCTTTAAGAGATTCCACAAGTTTCTCTTTTGCTTCGTCGGCCGAAAGCCCGGAGACGCGCTCAAGCTCCTCCGTGATGCGGCGGTGCATCTGATCCACTTCGTTTTTGTGAGTCTCGATCATGGCCTCGCGGTTGTCGAGATTACCCTTGATGGTGTCGAGCTCTTTCTTGCGCTTGGCGTTCTCGCTCTGCTGCTGGTTGAGCTGGAGTTCGCGCTGTTTGTTGCGTGCCTCGGCAGCCTGTGCCTTCTGGAGCTTCTGATTGGCGGTGCGTTCGGCATCACTGATAATCTTCATCTCCTCCTCCTTAGCCTGAAGGATTTTCTTCTCTTTTATCACTTCCGCCTCGCGGCTGGCATCTTCAAGGATGGTGTTGGCACGCGAAGAAGCGTTCTTTTTACTGATTATGATAGCCGCCACATAGCCTATGATGGCTGCTGCCGCGGCGACTACTATCCATATTGCTGTTTCCATTGGTATATTTAATAATTGTTTTCAGTTTTCAGTTTTCAGTAGGGACGCGGTAAATCGCGTCCGCCGATTATTAGGTATTATTGTTTCGCCTCTCCGAGGCTCTTTTAAACAGGGGTCAATCCACCCCACATTCCGCCGGCTTTGCCGTCTCCATGCGGGGTTACGATTATATCGCCCTTTCAGGGCTTTTATCTCCGATCATTCCCGCTGCGGACGCGATATATCGCGTCCCTACAATAGGCTGACCTATCAATAATTCCTAACTCCTAATTGCAGTCGGTCTAAGCGCCTTCGGCGCCGCGCACCGGCCTTCGGCCGACGTCCGCTCTTAGCCGACATGCGATTATTTTCATAATTCCTAACTCCTAACTAAACAGCGACGCGATGCCGAAAATTTCTTTTCGCCATTGCCCGATGCTGATAAAAATGATGATTGAAAGTGCAGGGATTAGTCCGATAATATATTTTCAACGTCTGCGAGGCATTCCTTGGCAAGACGTGTGGCTTCCTGATACTTTACGGTGAGGTTCTTGTAATAAGATGCATACCTGTACAGCATCATGGCCAACAGACCCTTTTCGGACTGTTTTGGGAAAGATCTGCGCCATTGATTGAAAAGAGTGTTGATTTCCTTTTCGATGTCTCGCGTCAGTTCCTGATCCTGAAATGGGACGGTGAGCTTTATAGGCTCGCCGGCTATATGTATATTTATATTAATCTTGTCCTGATCTTTCATCACTCCTTAAGCATTGCGATGCAACGGTCGATGTTTCTGATCAATCCGGCAATCATGCGGCGGGTCTCCACGATTGTGTCGGGGCTGTCGGCCAGGCGGTGAGAGACTTTGAGGTATTCCACCTCAAGCAGTGCCTCTTCGCGGCGTTTATCGGCCTCCTCGGCGTCGCGTCTCGCATTCAGGGCTTCTTCCTCAAGCTCCTTGTTGCGTTGGCGCAGATTCTCCAACTCCTGCCGAAGGCCGCTCTGGGCGTCCTTTAGTTTCTGTAAGATTTGAAGAAGGGACTCTGCCATCTATGCCAAATTTTTACAAAGTTACTAAATTTTACCGAAAAATCAAATAACTTTTCACAATTCCGATTTGATCTTCAATTTGGATTTGTATATCTCATATATATGGTATATCTTTGCGAAGAATAAAGTGCCTTTGGAATAGCATAACCTCCAAAGGGTGTGTTTAAAATATTGAATTGAATTAATTGATATGAATACAATGGTATCTGGCGGTGAAACCGCTCACCGCAAATTGATAGATATTCCGGAAAATGTGTTCCGCACACTTTCTGTAAAGGCGGCTGCTATGGGAACGAGTCTTAAGAAACTCATTGAGGAAATCCTTATCCGTGAAGCTGAGGAAATGGATGATGCAGAGGTGTATAAATATCTTGTGGCATCTCGACCGGAAGGTAAGGTGATGCTTTCAGAAAAAGAACAGGATGAGTTTGAACGCAAGATGGGTCTTGGTAAATACAGATGAAAGTTCAATTCTCAAAGGAATTTTCTAAGGCAATGGAAAAATTGTCGGGAAAACTCAAGAAAGCTGCGATCAGTGCAGTCAATGAAGTGATCGATGCCTCATGTGTCGAAGAAATCACAGATTGCAAGAAAATAGAATCACTAAATAATGTGTATAGGATTCGGATTGGAGATAGACGAGCTTTTTTCGTGTTGCATATTATGATTGACGGAGATCTGGTGAAATTTGAATACCTTGTATCCCGGGGCGAAGCTTATGCTAAGAAGAATATGGATAGACTTCGAAACCGTGATGTGTAATAAGATACTTTTCAAAAGAAAACAGCGGAAGCTTCCGATATCTCGGAAGCTTCCGCTGTCTTTTTGTGATATGTAAATGACTATTCTTATTATTTATTGGTTGTGGAGATTGCTAAGACCGGCGCGATTTCATTCGGACGAGCCGAGGGGAGAGTGACATGGAGGCCATCGGTCTCATTGCGGAAATCCACCGGACCGTGACCTAAGAGGCGCACGGAAGTAACATTGCCGCTATAATGCTCCGACATCTTGCCGAACGACTTGATCACATACTCCGCAGCCTCGGGCCAACCCATGAGTGTGGCGTAGATTGTGCCGTCTTTCTGCACGAAGCGGACATCGGCCGAAGAATAATTCTGACCTTCGTTGAAGCCCTGAGCATTCATCGGGTTGCTTGCCTCGGCAAGAGGACCCTCGCCGAAAGTCTTCCATGTGCGGGTGCCATAGATGCTTTCGCCGTTGATATCCATCCACGCCTTGATGCCGTCGAGCACCGCGCGCTCACGATCATCGATTGTGCCGTCGCCCTTAACGGGGATGCTGAGAAGAAGATTACCGTTCTTGCTGACAACATCCACAAGCATCTTGATTACCGTAGCAGCTGATTTATAGCGGTTATTATTGTAGACATCCTTGTTATAGTGCCAGTCGCCGATACAGGTGCAGGTCTGCCAGTATTGCTCCTGCATACGGTCGGGAATTCCGCGCTCCACATCCCAGAGCATGGCGTCCTTGATATGGGGTTGAAGCTGTTTACCGGTCACTACCACCTGCTGCTGTCCGTTATGATTCTTCGCGCTGTTGTTGTAATAGCTCGAAAGGAAATCGAGACCCCATTGCTCGTCGCAACCCCAGAAAGGAAGGGCGGTGTCGTCGAAATAGATCATGTCGGGGTCGTAGTCATAGACGAGCTGCAGCGTACGGTTCATCACGTTCTTGCGGAAATCCTCGTTCGGGATATTGGCACCGTTGCCCCAATCCCACTGACTATGGATAGATCCTGAATCTTCCCAATTTGCGCTATGGGGATGATTCTGCACATAAAGTTTCTGCGGATCGTAACCTTTCCACCATTTCTCCGAGCCGTCGGCATTAGGTTTATAGCCATCCTCTTTAGTCAGATTGCCGTCGAAACGTTGCGAACCCTCAAGCCATGTCCACGCATGGCTGGCATGAACGCTGACACCCAACGGCAGTCCGGCCTCCTTACATGCGGCACTCCATTCACCGACAATATCTCGCTTCGGGCCGATGTTGACAGAGTTCCACTCCTGATACGGTGAATTCCAGAGGTCGAAGTTATCATGATGGTTGGCAAGAGTCATGAAATATTTTGCACCTACGCTCTTATAAAGATTCACCAGTTCCTTCGGATTCCAGTTCTCAGCCTTCCATGCGTTGCAGATATCCTTCAGGCCGAACTGAGCCGGATTACCGTAATTCTGCACGTGATAATTATACTGCCCCGAACCGGGGTAATACATGAATCGACCGTACCAGTCGCCGGCCTCGGGATAGCACTGCGGGCCCCAATGCGCCCAGATACCGAACTTTGCATTCTTGAACCATTCAGGACATTCCCAAGCCGCAAGGCTTTCCCATGAAGGCTTGAAAGCGCCCTCGGTCATCGGCTGATCCTGCGCCGGAGTCTCACCGTAAGCGCACAACGCCAACGGCGCAGCCATCATCAACATTAATTTCTTCATTGCTATAGTTGTTTTAAGGTTATCTATTTTCAGTTGTTGTAATTAAATCTCGCGATATAGGACCCAAGGGGATCTTCGAGCCTCGATTGCACCCAAAGAAGGAAATGCACATGATCCGGCATAACTATAATAAGATATTTTTAAGCGCGAATAAATATATTTGAAATAGGCAGGAGCTTCAGCTCCATAAGAGATGTTAAGCTTCTGCTTTTTTTATTCGGCGAAGAGGCGGGGGGAGGTTTTGTGCCAGACCGACATGTTGGATCGGCCGCGGTGATTCCATGCGTAGTAGGGGATGAGGGTGAGCATGGTGTCGGAAACCGTGACGCGTCCATCTTCCCCGGTAGTCATGGTCTGCACGGGTAATGCCAACTCCATGATACCGTTGAATTTCGTAGGCGCGGGGATGACCTTGATGTCAGGATTGGCCGCTACCACTACGGAATGGATGTCGAAATCGTTATCAAAAGATTGGTTCGCACCGGATTTTCCATCGCCGGCAGCGGTGAAGAAGCCGTTACCTTCATTGGAATTCTTTGAGGCGGGGTAAGGCGCGCCGGAGCTGTTAATTACAGGACCTTCGGCGCAATACACGAGCGGTCCGCGTTCGATAGCGACAAGATTGCGATCGGCTTTCACTTTATCATGAGCCTTCACCATGCGTGGCTGCATATCAAGATTTAGCGTTACGCGGTCACCTTTCTTCCATTTGCGGTCGATAGTGTAGTAGCCGTCATCGGTGAGGTTGCCTTCCGCCGGGCGACCGTTAACGAGCACGGTGTAGCCCGGATTTTTGCCATCTATATATGAGTAGAGATCGCCGGGTACGGGTTGGTTGCGCACCCAACCGGGGATGCGCAACTTGAGGGCGAAGTTTCCTTTCTTGTTTTTGTCGACTGTGATATCTACCGCACCATTAAGAGGATAGTAGGTAGACTGCGTTAGTTTCACATCCTTACCGCCAAGCGAGAATTCGCCTGAGTTGGGCATATAAAGGTTCACATAAATATTGTCATCCTTCGAGGCGTAGACATAGCCGGGGAGGGAGGGGATGAAGCGCGAAACGTTCGAGGGGCAGCAGGCGCAACCGAACCAGGGTTTGCGTTCATGGTCGCCGTAAGAGGAGAGTGGGTTTGGGTAGAAGAAAGATCCTCCGTCGAGAGCCATGCCTGAAATCAAACCGTTGTAAAGGGTGCGCTCCAGCACGTCGTAATATTTCGAGTCTCCGTGCAGAAGGAAAAGACGGTGGTTTACATAGACATTACCGATTGCAGCACAGGTCTCGCAGTATGCGGTATGGTTCGGTAACTCATAGTTGGCACCGAATGCTTCGCCGTGACTTGTGGATCCGATTCCTCCCGTGATGTAGAGTTTCTTGCGGGTGATGTTATCCCAAATCTTATCGATGGCCTTGATATAGGCTGAATCGCCTGTGAGCGATGCCACGTCCGCCATACCAGCGTACATATAGGCGGCACGGACGGCATGACCCACGGCCTCATCTTGCTCTGTGACAGGTTTGTGCGCCTGACTGTACTGATCGCGACGTGAAGTGTGGCCGCGTTTGTCGAGGAAGTATTTAGCCTGATCGAGATATTTCTTATCGCCGGTTACGAGGTAGAGTTTTGCCAACGCCATCTCCGCGATCTGATGACCTGGTACGCGGGCCACCTGCCCCGGACCGTCGCCGATCTCACGGCATACGCAGTCGGCATATTTGATTGCAATGTCGAGGAATTTGCGATTTCCTGTGGCGCGGTAGTGGGCTATCGCACCTTCAATCATGTGACCGAGATTGTAGAATTCATGGCTGAGATCCTCCACTTTCTCCCAACGCTTCTTTCCGCTCCAGCCGTGAGGATGGTTAGGATTCATGGTGCGGGCGGTATAGAGGTAACCGTCGGGTTCCTGAGCGGCAGCCACGATGTCAAGCACGCTGTCGATATATTGCTCCAGCTTAGGGTCGGGGTAGGTCTGGAGGAGGTAACTTGCTCCCTCTATTGTTTTGTAGACGTCGGTATCGTCGAAAGGAAACTCCGATGCGGGATGGGAGTCGGAGGGGTGGGCAGCGTTGATGAAATTATTATAACGACCGGTCTCCTCGCATTTGGAGAAAGCGAGTGGAATCGTGACCTCACGGGCAGCCTTGAGGCGCTGACCCCAGAAGCCGTCGTGCACTTTTACGGCGGTGAAGTCCACAGGCGTGATAGGATAGCCCTGATGATCGGTCTCCGCCTTTGTTCTCAAAGGAAGGAGAGTGAGAATTGCGATTATTGAGAGAAGAAAAGTTTTATTCATGGTTATATTAAATTTCAATGATTTTAATTTCTAACTGCTTTTTTCAACTTTGAGGCGGTCGCGGCATGCCGCGACCCTACAGAAAAACAAACCTAACATCTAAAGCCTGATTTTTAACTCCTAACTCCTAACTAAGTTAGTACCATCGGATGTTGTTGGTGCCCTGCGAACGTTTGTCGTATTTAAGGTCTTTGAGCATCGACGATTTCACGGAGATGTGGAAGTTGTAAGATTTATATGGGCCCATGGGCACGAACGAGGCTGTCATCGTGAAGCAGTGGAGGTCGCGTGAGACAGAGCAGTTCATATATGCAATCTTCTTCAGCTCAAAGTTGTAGGACGCTGAGAATGAAAAGTTCCAGTTCTGAGTCGGACGGATGTTGCCGTTGAATGAAAGGTTCTGGTTCCATCGCCCTTTATAATCCATCTTTTGCTTGTCGAACTCACCGTAACCATAGCTGATAGAATAGTTCACAGAGAAGCTCCACGGGCATTCCCACTTGGCGTAGCCGTCGTAATCGCTGCTCGGTTCCTGATTTTCATCTTTCTTATTGACCGGTGCAGAGGCGCGGTTGTTGAAGCTGTCTTCCTCGGTGTTCTCATCTTCATTATCGTCGGAATTGTTGCCGTTGCGGTCATTTTTCTTTTTACGCTTGAAGGTGTCGTTGTTGAACGTATATGAGAACGACGTGCCGGTTGAAGAGAGTTTGTAGAATTTACCCTCTTGCCAGCGATATTTGTTTATCGGGTTGGGAGTTCCGCTTGCGTCAAGGCGATAGAGGTAAGGGTCCCAAGTGGCGGAGAGGTTGAGGTTAAAGTTCTTGACAAGGCGGAGCATGATCGAGGTCTGCAACGGACTAAGACGCAACGAGTCGGCTGCCAAGTTATAGCTTGAACTGAGCGAAAGACTTTCGATGAGGGAAATCTTGCGGAAGCCTGTGGAATCGTTTTCATCCTTCACCTTCATTTCAAGGTTGTTGCCGAGGCTGAACGATATTGAACCGCTCTTGCCACGACCGGGCACACCGAAGATACCGTGTGAGAAGTAAGAGTAATCCACCCGGCGGTTATATCCGGCCTGATCTGTATATTCATAAAAATCATAATACCCCCACATCGGGTGTCCGAAATCGGGGTTCCAGTTGAATGAGATTGTCGGAGTCATTACGTGGCGTATCATTTGCACCTTGTCGCCGAAAATCTTGAGAGGTTTATAGAAACCGTAGACTTTGGTGTCGAAAGCGAGAGAGGCGTTGAAGTCGAAGATGTTATAGAATCCGTGGGTGGTATCCTGCACCTCGCGCGAAGCCTGAGTGTCCCATTGGCGACGTATTTTCGATGTGTACATCCGGTCGTTCATCGAAATCGAAGGGGAGAGGTTGATGTAGTCGAAGAGTGAGAATGTGGCTGAGATAGGCACGGAGTGGCGCATACCGTTTCTCCAGTCTTTGATAAGGCTCTTCTTGAAGAATACGTCCTGCTGGGCAGTCAGAGAGTTCTGCAGCTGGCCTGAGTAGGAGAGCTTGATTTTCTCATACCACTTTTCGCCGCCTACTGATTTCTTGCGTTTGAAGGGGGCTATCTGCGAGAGGGAGACGCTGAGGTTCGGCAACGACACGGCGAGGGTGGAGTCTTGCGAACGCTGCGCGATGTTGGCAGTGGCCGAGAAGCTCCATTTTGAACCGGGACGGCGGTAGGTGGCGTTTACGGTTGAAGACTTGGTGTTTTCCGTAAAGCTCTGATTGTAATAAGAGTTGAGGTCGTTGCGAGAGTATCCGGATGTGGCGAAGTTTACCGATGCCGAGAAGTTCAACGCGGGGTTGGCCTTTGAGTCTTGCTGATGGCTCCAGATCACCTGGAAGTTCTTCATCTTTGAATAGTCGGGAGAGCCTTTATCGCCCGAGACGGTGGTTAGGAAAGAGATGTCGAATGATCCGCGGAACTTATAACGCTTCACGTATGAGGAGTGTGCCGATACGCCCCACGACCCTT
>JAIEAO010000014.1 GCA_029071345.1 Muribaculaceae bacterium
CCTTTGGCGTTTAAAATTTTATTCATATATTTGCCATCGTTAGTTGACAGATGTTAGGTTGAATCACAGAAATAATTAAACAAAGCACTCTGCAAAATTTTTATTATTTTCTGACTTTTAGTCTTTTATCCTCTTCTATCCAATAGTTCTATAATAACAAGTTGTTACCTAAAAGCGATTTTAGGTATCATCTGAAGCTTGCCATCGGCAAAGTTATTTTTAGGGCATATTCGCTTTATTAACATATAATCAAGTTTTTTATGAGAAAAACCCTAACATCATTAAGCTGCGGACTTTTCCTCGCGACGAGCTCATTCGCAGCCGACACGGTGCCTTGGAGTAATGACTTCTCGAACAATGCAGCCAGTATATCCGGCTATAGGCAGACGAAGTATCATAACAGCTCCAAAGGTTATACCGTATCAAGTGGAGAATTATACCTTGCGGAAGGTGCAAGTAACGCTTCTTATCATAATGAGGCGTGGATTGTATTCACCGGCGACGGCTTCCAACTCGAAAAAGGGAAAGGGTATAAGTTTGAAATGAAGGTGCGTACCAACAGCACCAGCGAAACCGCCGAGAACAATTTCAGGGTAATGCTTATCCCGCACACTACCGCTACGTTTAGCGCAAACTTAGGCCAGGCAGCCGCTACAATCGTAGGCCCTGACGGAAGCGCTATCCAGAACTATATCGGTACCCCGGTCTCGACCATCATCTCGGCCGAAAATGTGAGAGGCACGGATCAGCGGTCTTTCACCGGCTTCTTCGAAGTGAATGATAACGGCATTTACGATCTCTGCCTCTATACTTACACCCCCACGGCTCATACCAGCAATGCCAACAAATCGCGTGCATTCTATTTCGATGACTTCAACCTCACTTACGGCTCGATGGATGCTCCCGATGCTCCGGCTCTGACAATCACTCCCGATGCAAGCGGAGTGCTGAAAGCTGAGATCAAGGCTACTGCTCCGACCAAGACAATCCGCGGCGACGTGCTTACATCTGTCACCAAGATGGAGGTATACCGCGACGGCGGTCTGGTTAAGGAGTTTGCAAACGTGACTCCGGGCACCTCTGTCACTTTCACCGACTATGTGGCTCAGCCCGGTAATCACACCTATTCCGTGCTCCCCTACAATGAGAACGGCCCCGGTCAGGAATACAAGACTCTGACCACGATCGGCGGTCTCCCCGAGACTCAGACCTGGGATGCCACCAACTACGTTCCCTACTGGGCAAAATACACTCCCGAAGGCAAGATCCGCATCGAATTCCCCGCGGTGGCAGACAGAAACAATGTTCTCACCGAAGAGGGCCTCACCTACAAGGTGCAGACCATGTCGGGACGCGTGCTCACAGGCACTCCGGTAGAATTCACCCGCGTCACTCATCAGGTAGCTCAGGATCAGAACCGCGAAGTGAAGATGTATTACATCATCGACGATGCTTTCGAGGCCGCAGCCGAACCTATCGGATACCAGTATAAGGTCAGCACCGTTGACGAAAACGGCACTGAGACCCATCGCGGTTACACCAACTACATCTGCCTCAACAACGAGGTGCCCTACTATCCCAACATGACCACCACCACGGCTTTGCAGGCGTTCACTCTCGACAACGACAACTCCTTCGGCTGGCAATATAACCAGAGCGGCGGTGGCCAGCTCATGTCGAGCGTGAGTCGTCCATACGGTTATGCCGACAAAAATTATTTCTACAACAACTGGCTCATCTCTCCGGGCCTTAAGCTCAGCAAAGATAAGTTCTATCGCGTGAAGGTGACTTCCGCATCCGACAACGGCACCGTGACCTACACCATCAAGGCCGGTAAAGGCTCTTATCGCGAAGCTCTTGATATCATCGTGACAGAAGATCACCCGACCGTAACGGGCAACGCCAACATGGACGCTCCCCAGACCGACGAGATGTTCCTCTCGGTTCCGGAAGACGGGATGTACTTCGTAGGCCTCATGCCTTCGATTCCGGCATCTGTTTCGAGCACATCTTACCGTATGCGCCGCTTCGACATCATCGAGGTCGACCCGACTCTCCCCGATGCTCCGACTGACGTGACCGTGGCCTACAGCACCACCACCGGCGGCAAGGGCAACATCTCATACACCGTTCCCTCAAAAGCCATCAACGGCAAGGATGTGGAAGGTCTGACCAAGATCGAGATCCTCAAGAACGGTGAAGAGTTCGGCACTGTCACTGAAGGTGTCACTCCCGGCGCGAAACTCTCTTTCGAGATCGATGTGACAGCCGGCAAGACCGACGTTTACGCCATCCGCGCTTACAACGCCGCCGGACAGGGTGAGTCTGCATCAGCCACTGTATTCGTGCTCAGCACTCCTTACCTCAACAACTTCAGCTCGAAGAACGCGCTCAACGGCTTCACCATGATCAACAACCTCAACAACGGTCAGAATTTCCATATCCAGAACGATGCCTGCCGCCTCTTCTACAGCGAAATGGGTAATGACCATTGGCTGATCATGCCTCCGGTCACTCTGACCGCAGGACAGTATTATCAGTTCAACTACAACCTGAAAGCTACTTCCGACGGCGCGGGCGACTGCGTGGTGATGATGGGCAAGGCTCCCTCTGCCGAGGCTATGGACCAGACCATTACCGAGAAGTTCGAGATCAACGCCGAGAAGAATATCTTCAACGGCTTGCACGAGGAGTGGTTCACAGTCGAGGAGTCTGGACAATACTTCATCGGCTTCCACCTCACCAAAGACCCCGGCTATCATAACAAGGAGATCTATATCGACGACCTCCAGATCGCAGCAGGCGTAGCGGGCACCACTCCCGACAAGGGCGTGCTCAAAGTGACCCCCGCAGCCGACGCATCGCTGAAAGCCACTCTTTCTTACACCGTGCCGATGTATGCACTCAACGGCACTCCGCTTAACGCTAACAGCACTCAGGCGGTATATTTCTACATCAACAACGTGCAGACCGGCGGCGTTCAACCCGACGGCACAGAGAACCCCTCTAACCGTACGTTCAACGCTTATCCCGGCCAGACCGTGTCGATCGACGTTACAGTTCCTGCCGATCTTCCTTACATCTTCAAGGCTCACTCCGGATGGAACGGCCGTCCGACTTACACCGACGCATTCGTAGGCCTCAACATCCCCGATCATCCGGATCCCGACGCAATCGAACTGAAGGAGACTCTGCCTTACGGACACATTGTGATGAACTGGGATGCCGTGACCAAAGACTATGAGGGTTACGACATGAATCCCGACAACATCCGTTACGAGGTCATGAAGCTCGTTCCCAATCCCGCTAATCCTGAAAACCTCATAGAGCAGGCTGTGCTTACCGACATCAAGGGCACCACTTGCGAATTTGATGCCATCGGTGAGAACGACGCCCAGACAATGGTGCGCTACGTGCTCCGCGCACGCAACATCATGGGCAAAGGTTCACAAGGTGTTCTCACCAAATATGTGAACGTCGGCAAACCTTACCGTATGCCTTATCAGGAATCATTCAGCTCCGCCAACAAGGAGCCCGGCGTGAGAACAGCCATCTTCAGCGAGACTCTCGACGGCTCTGTAGGTGCCATCAACTGGGGCATCATGACCGACGGCCTTGATAAAGGTGTGACTTCGGGCGACGGCGACGGCTGCTACCTCGCAATGGAGGTAATGTGGATCGGAGGTAAAGGACGCTTCTACACCGGTAAGGTGAATCTCGGAAGCGGTGAAAAACCGATGCTGACCTTCATGCTCTACAATCCTTCTGCCGCCGGAGACGATGCTCCCAACCTCCTGCAGCCGATGATTTATACGGTAGCAGACGGCAAATGGCACGAACTCGACGAGGCCCGCTCCGTAAGCGAGCTTACCAAGAACCGTCCGGGTTGGAACAAGGTTTCCTACGACCTCTCCAAATATGCCGACAACGTGGCTATCATCGCTCTTGACGCCACAAGCATGAAACATACATTCACCTCTGTCGACAACATCAGAATCTGGGAAGCACCGGCTATCGACCTCTCGATCGTTAGCCACGACGCTCCGATCAGCGTTTCTCCCGGTAAGGAGTTCGCAATCAACGTGAACGTTGCCAACAGCGGAACGAACAAGACTGTGCCTGAAAGCATCGAGATGTATGCCGATGGCAAACTTATCAGCAGCCTCGATGGCGTAGTGATCGAAGCCGGCGAATCAACAGCCGTTAAGTTCACCCACGCATTCCCCGCTGTGGATCTCGCCACAAGCCACGAACTCTCGTTCAAGGTCAACTCAGAGGCCGACGCAGATCTTACAGACAACGAGATCAGCGTTAAACTCGCCACCGTCAACACTCAGCTCCCGGGCGTGGAGAACCTCTCCGCCAGTGTGAACAATGACACCAACATCGTCACTCTCGACTGGAACGCTCCCGCAGCAGCCTCGGAAGAGAGAATCACTGAAGACTTTGAAAACTTCGAAGCAGGCGACGCAAGCCAGTTCGGATGGACAAACTATGACCGCGACGGACGCGCTATCAACGGCTTCACCGACGCTGCAGGCAACGCATTGACACTCCCCGGCCTCACCAAAGGCTCAAAAGCTGCATTCGCTGTTATCGACGTTGAGAAGGGCCCGCTCCCCGTATCTCAGTTCCCGGCAGCCAGCGGTGCGAAATATCTCATGGCTATGCCCCCGGCAAGCGAAGTTGGCTCAGCCGACGACTGGATCATCTCTCCCCTCCTCTCCGGCAAAGCGCAGACCATCACATTCAAACTCCGCACCATGCCCGGTTATCGCATCGGCATTGAGGCTCTCTACAGCGAAGGCGGCATGAACATCAACGACTTCAAGGAGATCACCACCGTAGCCATCAACTATGGCGACTGGCAAGGTCTCATGGTCGAGGTTCCCGAAGGCGCGAAACGCTTCGCATTCCGCAACCTCACATACGCTGAAGACATGGGTGTGCTTATGCTCGACGATATCTCTTACGATCCCGCAACCGGCGACGAAGTGGCTCTCGAAGGCTACAACGTCTACAGCGAGAACGATTGCCTCGCACAGCCCAAAGAGACAACCTACACCTTACCCGAATATCACGCGAAGGGTGAATATGTTTACGGCGTTTCCACACGTTATGCACACGGCGAATCAAAAGTGACTCCGATCAAGGTCGAGGTGCTCACTTCAGGTGTAACCGAGGTATCTGTGGCCGACGGCATCCACATCTTCGGTGGCAAGGGATGCATCCACATCACCGGCGCAGAGGGTGAGAACGTAGCGGTTTACGACCTCAACGGTCAGGAACTCGCCAACGGTCAGGTATCGGAATCCGGTCAGATCGCAGCAGCTCCCGGCGTATATGTCGTAGTGGCAGGCTCTCGCAGCCAGAAAGTGCTTGTTAAATAATAAGTAATAAGTAACAAGTAATAAGTAACAAGTAATAAAGGAGTTATCGACACTCCTTACTCTTAATCTTCAATCTCAAAAGGCCCGGATCAACCCGGGCCTTTTCTTTTTATTGAAAAGACCGGAAATATTGAGGGCGAAGTAATAAAATACGGAGGGGCGGTTGCTTGCAACTGCCCGCACGCGCCGACAAGAATCGGGACGGCACGCGCCGACAATGATTTCCGACACTTGCAAGCAAGTGTCGCTCCGAAAATGCCGCAAGCGGCTTTGACGCACTTCCGACATTCTGTCGGAACACCCCACACGCCCCTCCATGGCCCGGATTATCTAACCCCGCACAGTAGGGACGCGATATATCGCGTCCGCCGAGGCGGAGTTGCGGAGCAGCGGGGTTATTGAGAGCAAAGGATTGTGAGGCGGAGTAGCGGAGCAGCGAGGTTGTCTCGAACCCCATACGATTGAGCGGAGCGAATGAGTATGGGGACAAGGGTCAATAACATAATATGAGTGTCGGAGACACGATGTTATGGTTTGGAGATTTGTATGAATTAACTTTTAGATATATCTTTGCGACATCATGAGCAAGGTATTAGCATATTATCATATAGTATTCTGCACTAAAAACCGGTGCATGACACTCCCCCTGGAGCAATGTGAACATCTCTATCGCTTTATTTGGAAGGAATTAACTGATAATAAATGCCGTCTTCTTCGAATCGGCGGTATACAGAACCATATCCACATGCTCATCGAGTTGCATCCCAATATCGCTCTTTCCACGTTGATGCAATATATCAAAAGCCGAACAAGCGGTTGGCTAAAAAGTGATAGCCGTTTCCCTCATTTTACCGGATGGGCAAAAGAATATTATGCGGCAACTATATCCGGCGAGCAGAAGAATCCGGTTATTGAGTATATCAAGAATCAGCATCAACATCACCTGCAGACCTCTTTCGATGATGAGTTGAAATCAATGTATCAGGCCTCCGGTCTAAACTACGATGACCGCGACATGAGATAGGTCATGATATCGTGCCTCCGGCACTCCGGTGTGTAGTGTGTACACTCTCCCCACACTCGGTCGCTGGCGCTCCCGTCATGTGGGGTTCGAGACCATCACGCCGCTCCGCGGCTGGACGGAGGTGGAGTTGCGGAGCAGCGAGGTTATTGAGAGCAAAGGATTGTGAGACGGAGCTGCGAGGTTGGTGAGATCAAATGAAGGGTGAGGTGGAGCTGCGAAGCAGCGAGGTTGTCTCGAACCCCATACGATTGAGCGTAGCGAGTGAGTATGGGGACAAGGCACCAACCCAAATACCAAGCCCCGGAGGGGCGGGATAATAATATGGCGGACGCACCATGGTGCGTCCCTACTGAATGATAATTGTAGGTAAATAACAAAAGCCTATAACTCTAAACCATATAATATAATTTAACAGCCGGTCTGATTGATTTCAGACCGGCTGCTTTTATATTTCTGAAAATGACTTATCTCACCAACAATTTGTAAAGATCGGTATGTTTACCGGGGAGCGCTACGGCCACAAGGTAAATTCCGGGATGACTTACGGGTATGCAACCGGTATTGACTACTATCTGTTTGACCAGGACATCTCCGTCTGTATCAAATACAGATACTGTGGCATTCCCATCAAGTTCCACACCTATTTTACCATACGCATCATAGACTCTTATCCCCGACGGATCCAATTGCAGATTGCAGACAGCGGCCTGTTCCGGAGTCAGGATGCGAAAGAGAACAGGGTTCTTCTTATCGGTATAAACATACGACCCGCTTTCGCGGCTGTCAAGGCCAAAATAGCTGTTACTATCTTTCCAAAGAGCGCGAAGATGATAACCTCCTTCAACTTTCTCAACATTAACCGACTTTGCAGTGGACGGGACCTGTGAATTGAGACCGAGACGCCAGCCATTGTCGCCTTCCACCATATAACCGTCGGAGGTGCGGAAGTTATAGAAGGAGGAGAACCCACTTTTTGCCATCGTGCGAAACTGGTAAGACCGGTTGGACGGATCAAGCTCGCCAAGCCTAAATTTGCCATCGGTGCCGTTCTTATCGCTGTAAAGATACAGCCCTGATTGAGCCTCTTGGATGTAATACAAAGCAGAGGGAGAGGGGGCGAAAAGGCGGTTGCCGGAATTGTCATCGATGTGTTCAGCCTTTCGCAAAGCGCGGATACCGATTTCAGCAGCCGAGGTCCAAGCATTATTATTGACCTCCGAACGAGCCACAAATCGCATATAACGTGCCTTTACGGGCTCTGCCAGCTCCACAATCTGCTCATCGGCAACGTCTTTAAGCGTTCCGCACACTGTCGGAGCGCCCCAGACAGCGGGATTGTTACCGAAATACACCTCGAAATCCTTAACGCGTCCGTTGCTGCCGTCAGGACGGCTCTCATATAGGAAAGCCGAGACTTCGTAAGTATCATTCATGTCGATTATGATTTCGTGAGGACAGGTGGTCTGGTTGCTTCCATAGCTGGTGTGCCAGATGGTCGACGAATCGTTGTCGATAGCATTTTTAGCATCCTCCGAGCCTCCCTGATTGCTGTCGACACTGACTACACTCCAATTGCTCTTGTCTATAAACATGGTGACTTCGGCATCGGTGACCATGCTTCGTTTCAGCCCGGGTTTCTCTGCGTAGGCCATTATATAACCTCCTTCGAGAAGACTCACAGGGGCAGTGTATGGCACGAAGGTTGTGCCGTTGTCAAGGCTATAGCTTATAAGGGCGCCGTCTGTGGCAGAAGTCAGAGTCACAACACCTTTATCGGCCGAAATCATCACCGGCTGACATTGCGGGCCGCTTACGCGCGCTTTCTCCACCAGTTGGCGGTCAGAGATTTGGGCATCAAAAGGTATGATAAGGAAGTCGAAGGGTGTGGGCTGCGTGCGCAACTCATATTTCGGGAGAACATCCGCACCACAACTTGCATTACCCAGACCGCGCATAGCCGCATCTATATTGACCACGGTCTTGTCTGTGAACTTAACTTCGTATGGATGCTTATTGCGTCCTTGACTGCTGATATTGTCGGCAGGGCGCCAATGGCCTGCGGATGCCGACATCATGCCGGGTGCCACAATCATCAGCCCCGAATCGGCCCCATTGCTTAAAGCTATGAAGCGCACCTCCTCCTTGTTGCCATGCTCCTGAGGAAGGATGTAGGGAGTCCACTGATCGCTGACACGGCTATGATAAAGACCGGGGAAGGACGACTCCTTACGGTCGCGGTAGCTATCCCAAGGGCCCCGGCCATACCAGGCCATCTGTTCGTAGGCAGCCGGCATATCAAATGTAAAACCGAGACGCGGGATAATGCTGTTCTTGCGCGTCGGAATGATTACGGAACTTACCGCTATCACGCCGTCAGGCATCACGGTATATGACATCTGCGTTCTAAAAGCATTCTGATCGGCTCCGGTGTAAGTATTATCCACAGTGAGCGTTACGCTGCCGTCGTCATTATAGTTCGACGTCCATTCACCGGGGGTCACGCTCATATCTCGCAGACCCATGCTCTGCCATCCACCTTGCTGCCGCCTGTCGTTATCGGTAGGCAATCGATAGGCATTGAGTTTCAAAGATGCGTCGATGAGCTTCTTGTCACCGACATTGTAGGATGCCAACTGACCCGTACTCTTCGAAAAGACGGCCTTAAATGCTGAATTGCTCAAAGTGACATCATTCGCATTGTCTGATATATTGATTGATGTCGAAACCGAGGGTATATATACCGGTTTGACCAAAGGACGACGCAGACTGAACTGTTCGGATGCCACTTCATAACCAGCTTCGGCCCAGGGAGTAGCCTCAAGATCTGTAACAGAAAAACGCACGAAATATTCCGCATCTTCAGCCGGCTGCGAAGGGAGAAGGGAACCGAGAGTGAACTGTTGCGACTTGCCCCCTTCGACCGCAAGACCATCGACAGAACCTTTACCGATCTCGATTCCATCTTCAAGCACTGTATACGATATTTTATAGCCCGAAAGGTCGCGGAAAGCCATCTTATTACGAATCTCGAACTTTCCCGCCACGCTGTCGAGCATCACAAAGTCGGCAGGCTGATATATTTTCTTCACGTTGTAAGCCTTGTCTGAGTAAGAGCAATCGGGGAAAACCACGCCGTTGATGCAGAAATTGCCATCGTTGGGGCTGTCGCCGAAGTCGCCGCCGTAAGCCCAGTATGATTTGTCGGGGTTACCGGGCACCGGCATCCTCAGACCCTGGTCTTTCCAATCCCAGATAAATTCACCTGCAAGAGCCGGATATTTCTCATAAAGGTCATAATACTCGCGCTGATTACCCATCGAATTACCCATCGAATGAGAGTTCTCGCACTGTACATGCGGCTTGACCTGCTTGCCGTTGTCGGCATCGTTCAGGCGTTCGCGACCGATACTCTCGATTGTGTTTAACTGCCCGTACATAGTGCTTGAGATATCGGCATATTCGCTGTTACCTTCGTAATGCGTAAGGCGAGTGGGGTCAAGTTTCTTCACAGCCTCCGATACTGCCTTGAAATTGGCACCTTTACCCGATTCGTTGCCGTAAGACCAGATTATGATGGCAGGGTGATTACGCAGCCAGAGCACATGGTTCTCATTGCGCTCGACCATAGCTCCCTTAAAGGCATCCACACTTGAGAGATTCATGTTGCCGTGACACTCAACGTCGGCCTCCGCGATCAGATACAGACCGTATTTGTCGCAGAGCTCATAGAAATAAGGATTGTTGGGATAATGGCTTGTGCGCACTGCATTGATGTTCAGGCTCTTCATAGTCATAACATCCCTCTCCATCTCCTCGCGGGTGACTGTACGCCCATACTCGCTGCTGAAATCGTGGCGGTTCACGCCGTGAATAAGCAACGGCCGGCCGTTAAGCAGCAATTCTCCCTTTTTCCCGATTTCTATTTGTCGGAATCCGAGTTTATGACCGCGGACATCCACGGGCTGCCCGTTGTCGCCGGTAAGAGTCAGCGAGAAATCATATAAATTCGGTTGCTCGGCATTCCAGAGCCGTGGCGCCGCTACAGGAATTGAAAGCTGATAATCGCCCGGCTTAGCAACCGCCACCGACTTTTCGGCCACAACCATGCCTCCATCCATAATTCTCGCGGTGAGTGTGCCGCCAATCGCATCGCCGGTAACCGATGCCTCGACATTGACAGTGGCGTTGGTATAATTATCGGTCAACGGCGTGGTTACGAAGTAGTCGCGGATCTGGGTCTTGGGAGCCGACCACAGGAAAACGTCGCGTGTAATACCCGTCAAACGCCAATAGTCCTGACACTCCAGAAACGATCCACTGGTGAAGCGGTAAACCTGCACTGCTATCGTATTCTCGCCGTCGACAAGCAAATCAGTGATATTGAATTCCGACGGCAGATAAGAGTCCTCGGCATATCCCGCAAACTTGCCGTTTACCCAGACATAATAACCGTGACCCGCACCGTTAAACCTGACATACACATCTCGCCCCTTCCAATCGGATGGAACGGTAAATGTGCGGCGGTAATTACCCACAGGATTCTTCATATTCTCATTGTAGGTCATTGAGCTTGAGCGGGGAGCCATCACACTGTAAGTGTCAGGATCATAGGTAAACGGATAAGAGGTGTTGCAGTAAAGCGGTTTATCCCAACTCTTCCCATTGCGCACTCCGTACACTTGCCAGGTGGAAGGCACCGTTATATCATCCCAGCCTCCAGTTGAGTATGCGGGTGATTCAAACCCCGTAGGACACTTCGACGGGTCGGCCACCCATTTGAATTTCCACACTCCGTTGAGCGACATATAGTAAGGCGATTGCTCAATAGCCTCACTGCTTACCGACGAAGCGTCGGCGAAAGGAATGCTCACAGCGTGTGCGCGCTCCCGGTTCAGGTGTGTAACACTCACATCGTCCCATTCCTTGTAAGTCTGAGCCTCTGTTGCCGCCCATCCGAAGGCAGCGGCCACAGCGGCAACCGATAAGAATTTGTTCATGGATATTATTGTGTAATTTTAATTGACGCGCAAATATAGTAACTTTCAAAATATCCATAAACACCCTTTTGACATTATATGCCTCGTGTTATAAAATTGGCCGAATTGTATACAGATTTAAGAATCAATACAATTCTACCTTATGATTCCGAGCAAAGTAGGCTCCGATTATTTGCGGCGGAAGATGCGGAGGAATTCGCCGATGAGGAGCACGATTGAGGTGCTTCCGATGATGATGAGCCAGTCGGTCAGTTTCAAGGGCACTACGTTGAAGAAGGCCCCGCCGGCAGTCACTATGAATATCTGACCGAAGAGGATGACGGCAGCGATAAATAGGAATCCTCCGCACCCCTTGAAGTGGAATGCCGAGCGGCCTGTGGCGAATGCGCGGGCGTTGAACATATTCCAGAACTGGAGGAAAACGAAAATTGTGAAGAACAGCGACAGTTCGTAAGGACTCAGACCCGTGTTCTCACCCATCGGCAGACGGAACATATCGGTGAGCGATTGGAGCGGGGTGTGTTCGAAATAATAGAGCAGTCCGAAGAGAATCACGAAGAAGACGGCACCCGTGCCGAGAATCGACTTCCACATCGGATTATTGATTATGAAAGCTGCGCGCGGGCGCGGCTTTTCTTTCATCACCGATTCCGTCGGAGGGAGCGAGGCGAGCGCCATAGCCGCGAATGTGTCCATGATAAGGTTAACCCACAGCATCTGCGTCACGGTCAGCGGCGACTCCACATCCATGAACGCGCCACAAAGCACGATGAGACAGGCCACGACGTTTACGGTCATCTGGAAGAGGATAAAACGCTGGATGTTGCGGTAAAGCGAACGTCCCCACATCACGGCGCGACCGATCGAGGCAAATGAATTGTCGACGATAGTTATATCTGACGCCTCTTTTGCTACGGAAGTTCCGTCACCCATCGAAAGCCCGACGTGGGCGGTCTTCAATGCCGGGGCATCGTTGGTGCCGTCGCCCGTAACGGCCACGACCTCATTGTTTTGCTGCAGAGCCTCGACAAGACGCTTCTTATCCATCGGACGCGCACGGGCGATAATCTTGAGATCACCCACACGTTGCCGGAGTTCAGCATCTGAGAGAGCTTCAAATTCCGGGCCTGTGATGATATTGAGGTCGGAATCGGTGTTGTCATTCCATAATCCGATCTGACGGCCGATTTCCTTAGCCGTACCGGGAGTGTCGCCGGTCACGATCTTTATCTTGATGCCTGCATCGGTCACTTCACGCACCGCGTCGGGCACATCCGAACGTACGGGGTCAGATATAGCGACGATTCCGAGGAACGTAAGGTTATCGGCAATCACCGCATTATCGCCGAGGGGTTTATCATCATCGCCGAGCACCTGATATGCGAATCCGAGCGTACGCATCGCCTGATTCTGATATACAAGCAGTTGAGCATCGATTTCGGCTTTGGTGAGACCGAAGGTATTGCTGCACATCGCGAACACGATCTCAGGCGCACCTTTCACATAAAGCACCCGCTCGCCGGTGGCTGATTTAACCACAGTAGCCATATATTTCCGCTCGGTGGTAAAAGGGAGTTCCTCAAGCACGGTGACTCCTCCCCGGGCATCAAGATAATTCACGCCTCGCTCGCAAAGCCACAGCAGCAACGCCCCCTCCGTAGGATTACCGAGTACCTGCGGCTTATCGCCCGACACATCGAGCTGCGCCGTGGAGTTGACGGCTATCCCTTCGCAGATATATTTATAATCCTGCTCCGGAGCGAAGAAATCAGCTTTGTAGACCTGCATACGGTTCTGCGTCAGAGTGCCCGTCTTGTCGGTGCAGATCACAGTCGTCGCACCCATAGTCTCGCACGCATGCATCTTGCGCACGAGGTTATTGGTCTTGAGCATACGGCGCATCGAATAAGCCAGAGAGAGGGTCACAGCCATCGGCAATCCCTCGGGCACGGCAACTACAATAAGCGTAACGGCCACCATCAGCGTCTGCAGCAGATAGGCGATAAACGCAATCCAGTCGAAATCGGGGAATTTAATAAAATAGGTGATGATTCTTCCTACAATCACAGCGGCGGCGAATGCGTAAGAGGCCCAGGTGATCAACTTGCCGAGACGGTCGAGCTGCTCGTTAAGCGGAGTCTTCACGCTGTCGTCGATCTGCGAGGCGGTGAAGACCTTGCCATTCTCGGTGCTGTCGCCCACGGCGGTGACCAGCATCACGCCGTGACCCTCCATAATCTTAGTGCCGCGCATGGCGCGGTCGGAGGGGAAAGTCGCATCCTTCTCGAATTGTGCGGGATCGGTGGTCTTATGGCATATCGGTTCGCCTGTAAGGGTCGATTCATCGATACTAAGCGAAACGGCTTCGAGAAGCTGCCCGTCGGCAGGCACCTCCTCGCCGGTGTTGAGAATCACGATATCTCCGACCACCACATCCTTGCGCGGAATCTGCGTGATGCTGCCGTTGCGGATCACCTGCACAGGCTCGTCATCGTTGACCTGATTGAGCACGGCAAACTCCTTGTCGGCCTTATACTCAAAAATGAACGCTAGCCCGGTGGCCAGCAGAATAGCGATGAAGATACCTACAGGCTCAAAAAACACTCCTGCACCTTGATTCAGACCCCAGTATTCATAACACGAGATGCCGATAGAAAGCACTCCCGCAATAAGGAGGATTATGATCAGGGGATCGCTGAATTTTCCAAGAAACAATTTCCACAGCGGCTCTCTGGCCGGAGGTGTGAGGATATTGACACCATATTTTTGTCTGCTTTCTCTAACTTCGGCTTCGCTGAGACCGCTGTAGATATGATTTTGTGCCATCGTGACAATGTTAGTTTTCGTTTTAATCTCTTTGGGATACCTCTGCGGACGCGATATATCGCGTCCCTACAATAGGCTAACCCTTCCATAACTCCTTACTCCTAATTATTTGATGAGGTCGAGCCAATAGGCCGGGGTCACCGCCACCACTGTGTCGGGAAATTCCACCATAGGTGTGGAGCCGTCGGGAATATCGGGAACAAACCTGATCTCGCGACCGCTCGGAGTGCCGAACATATAGACGCGCGTTCCGGCCGTGCCTTCCAGTTCGCAATAACCGTTAAGCATATAAGGGGGCACACCCTGCAAATTGCTCCCTGCAGGATAGATGAGAAGACGGTAACGTGGATGAATCGATGCATCCTTGCGGCTGTCGATGCGCATCACGGCATTATCTTCCTGCGTCTGCAGACACATTTCCGGAATCCACCCTTCGGCAAGATCTCGATGGAGGCTCCCCATATCGGCCGTCGTTAGGCTATCGAGCATCGCCCGTTCGCGCGCGGAGATATAATCCACGGCGTAGAGATCGGCATCGACCCAGACATAGTCGCCGCGCTGCAGGCTCCATCCTCGCCAGCCATATTCCTCCCAGTCGCCCGGTTTCGAAGAGGTGAGCACGCGACGCAGCGAATCGTCGACCATCACGGAGTAATATCCTCTCATCTGCTCGGGAGTGTCGATATTGCGCAGAGGATAGGGGCGTGCCAGAGGATAGCTGACAAGCGACGCGAAAGTCACACTGTCGTTATCAGCCACGGCCTTCACCAACCTTTTGATGCTTGATGGGATCGAATCGCAATTCTCCAGCTCGCTGATGTCGGACCGTGAATTTTGACGACATGCGCTCAGACATCCGAAAGCGCAGATCAACAGGAGTAAATAAATTTTTCGTATCATCGTATGCATCATAGATTCTGAATGTTGTTATGATTTGTGAGCCCGGCGTGCGTCACGGAAGGCCCCGACAAGGTGAAATCCACTTCCGGCAATTTTTCAGACCCGGCATCCGGCTCCTTAACAAATAACGCGGCGAATTCCTCAGTTCGTCTTTGCTTTATCTGCGTATGTTCTTTACCACGATATTTGCAATGCGCGAGATAACTGGTCTCGATGTCTCGGTCGCCCGCTCTCAATTTCTTGACTACTGATGAGCGCAACGTGGCACCGGATCCGATATTATAAGCCAACACGCCAAGTAACAGGGAGTCGGCACCGAATTCACGGAACACCGCGCAATTCTTAAGCAAATCTTTTCGCAACAGCGCTTCAGCCTCCACTTCCGAAAGTTTGCGGCTGCGGCTGTATTTCTCTCCGGGAAGCACCTTATGTCCATAACCGACCAACGGCCAATGACGTGAAGAGTGCAGGCCTTCATACTTCTTAATGATTTCTACGGCCTGTTCGAATGGAGAGACCTCAGGCACGGAGACCGCCGGCTCAGCGTTGGCTGTCATTGCGGTGCCGACAGGTTTGGATGATTCTTCCTTATCCCCGTCATTAAGGCCAAAGAATGACATGCCGACCAAAGCCAGCATCATTAATATCATTATCTTTTTCATCAAAGTATAAACCACTCGTGAAAGCCGATGGTTCATTTTCACCGGCCCGTATAAGATTTTTTATACTTTGTGAAAAAGATTTATTGGTTAATTAAAGGTTGCTGATCACCAACCAGTAAACCACGGCAGCCAGAGCGGCTCCCACAATCGGGCCTACGATCGGCACCCATGAATAGCTCCACTGGCTCTTACCTTTCCCTTTGATTGGGAGGAAAGCGTGGGCGACGCGCGGACCGAGGTCGCGTGCAGGATTGATGGCGTAACCGGTGGTGCCACCGAGCGAGAGACCGATCACCACAACGAGGAGCGCCACAGGTATCGCGCCGATACTTCCGAGACCTACCTCCGCCGCGTTCGACTTGTCGCCGATGAAGAGGATGACCAGAATAAGCACGAATGTGCCGACAATCTCGGAGATAAGGTTGCGCGTATGGTTGCGGATGGCAGGGATGGTGGAGAAGACCCCTAACTTGGTTTCGGTATCTTCGGTGGCATCGAAGTGATCTTTATAAAAGACATACACTAACGACGCTCCGCAAAATGCACCTGCTATCTGCGCTATGATGTAAGGCACTACAAATGCCCACGGGAATTTGCCCGCAATGGCGAGTCCGGCCGAAACTGCGGGGTTGAGGTGCGCACCGGTAAAGGGTCCGGCCACCAGAACGCCGCACATCACCGCCAGACCCCAGGCGAGGGTGACGACAATCCAGCCACCTCCCTCACCTTTCGATTTTTTGAGCGACACGCAGGCCACTACACCGCATCCCAGCAGAATCATTATCATCGTGCCGAGGAATTCAAACACACATTGGATGGTTAAAGAAATTTCGTTCATATTTTCTCAGGCTTTAGGTTTTAGGCCTTAGGCTTTAGGTGATTCTATTTGCTGAGGTTTAGATTTTAGGCTTTAGGCTTGAGTATTATCTAAAGCCTAAAACCTAATGCCTAATGCCTCCTATAATAAGTCGCGGCGCACGCTGAGGTGCCAGCCGTCGAGTTTGCATTTGACCTCTTCAGGCGTACCCTTCGGTGTGAACTCCGCTTCCAGCTGCCATTGTTTCTGAATCTCATCGATGCCGCTCCAGTAACCCACGGCAAGTCCGGCGAGATAGGCTGCACCCAGAGCCGTTGTCTCCGTCACACGCGGACGAAGCACCTCAGTCTCAAGTATATCACTCTGGAATTGCATCAGCAGATCGTTGCGCGAGGCACCTCCGTCGACTTTGAGGTTTCGGATCGGGAGGTTGGAATCGGATTCCATCGCTTTGACAATATCGTAGGTCTGATAAGCGATACCTTCGAGGGCGGCGCGCGCGATATGGGCCGCGGTGGTGCCACGCGAAATTCCGGTGATGATGCCGCGAGCTTCGGGTGCCCAGTATGGAGCTCCGAGACCTGTCAGAGCGGGTACGAAATAAACCCCGTCGGTGTCGGGCACAGATGCCGCTAACTTCTCGACATCTGCCGAGCATGAGATGCAATGGAGATTATCGCGCAACCATTGCACCACCGAACCGCCCACGAATATCGACCCTTCGAGTGCATAGTTCACCACATCTCCTATCTTCCACGCTACGGTGGTGATAAGTCGGTTCTTGGAGAAAATCGGTTTGTCGCCGCTGTTCATAAGGAGGAAGCAGCCGGTGCCGTAGGTGTTTTTCACCGCACCCGGCTCAACACACATCTGACCGAAGAGAGCGGCCTGCTGATCGCCGGCGATTCCCGCAATCGGGACACTGTGGGCAAAGATGGTGGTTGTGGTGTGGCCGTAAACCTCACTCGATGATTTCACTTCGGGCATCATCGAACGCGGGATTCCGAAATAATCGAGCAACTCCTGATCCCAGTCGAGGGTGTGGATATTGAAGAGCATGGTGCGCGAGGCGTTGGAGACATCAGTGACGTGGACCGCACCGCGGGTAAGACGCCATACGAGCCATGTGTCGACTGTGCCGAACATCAGCTTCCCCTCTTCGGCGCGCTTGCGCGCACCCTCCACATTGTCAAGAATCCATTTAATCTTGGTCGCGCTGAAATAAGCGTCGATTATAAGTCCGGTTTTCTGTCGGATTTTATCCACCATCCCTTCCTCAATCACCTTGTTGCAAAAGTCGGATGTGCGGCGATCCTGCCACACGATAGCGTTGTATACCGGCTCTTCCGTGTCACGATCCCAGACGATGGTGGTCTCGCGCTGGTTGGTGATACCGATGGCCTCGATGTTCTTGCCGTTGATGTCGATAGATGAGATGGCTTCGGCAATTACAGAAGCCTGCGATGACCAGATCTGGTGCGGGTCGTGCTCCACCCAGCCCGAGCGGGGAAAAATCTGCGGGAACTCTTTCTGAGCCATTGCGCGGATGCTTCCGTTGTGGTCAAAAACTATGGCACGCGAGCTGCTTGTGCCCTGATCAAGTGCGAGGATATATTTTTGTGTATTCATATTTTTATTGGATTTTAGTGATTTTTGCTGTTCGCTTTTCGCATTCGAGGCGCACGCGCTCTCCTTCAATCACGGGGCGGTTACATTCAATGTGACCGATCGGGAAACCGTAGCCTACCGGGAGTTGCGTCAGCTTGTTGCGTTTCAGGAAATCGCTTATCATCTCCTCCATCGAGGCGTGGTTGGCATCAGGCCCGTATTCGGTGAATTGCCCGACTACGATACCCTTGGCTTTTGTCAGCACTCCTTGCATGAGGAGACGATAAAGTATACGCTCCACCTTATATATAGGTTCGGCGATATCTTCAATAAATATAACCGCATCTTCATCCAAGACGCGGGAGAAAAGATCGAACGGTGTAGCGGCCAATCCGTCAAGCACTGCCAAATTTCCACCAAGCAGAATACCCTCGGCCACACCCTCCTGATTGTCGGGAAGAGTTGCAGCCTCATCGGTGACAATTTCCGGCATCCCTTCACCTGCCAGAATCGCCATCACATCCTCAACCTCCGGGTTTTCGGAGGTGAAATGCTTCGCCATAGGGCCATGCACCGACGCTACGCCCTGCGAAAGGGAGAGGGCATGGAGTGCGGAGATATCGGAAAAACCAACGAGCCATTTCGGATTCTCGCGCAGAAGATTTCCGGGAACGTGGGGCAACAGGTGAACCGCACCGTAACCTCCACGCGCACAGACGATGGCTTTGACATCCGGCATCGTGTATGCAGCGATGAAATCCGACAGTCTCCCCTCAAAATCGGCTGCGTATGATCCGGATTTCGGACCTTTGGCGTGAGGGAACACCACCGGCTCCAATCCCCGCGTGCGAAGATAATCGACAGCTTGATCGATAAATTCCTCCCTCACCGGCGACGCCGGCGAGATGATCGCCACCCTGTCTCCAGCGGTCAACGACCGAGGGAAAATGATATGATTTGAGGCCGCAATATGGGTCATAAAATCGAAGAATAAGAAATTTTTACAAATACTTATTGCAAATTAAATAAAAATGTATTAACTTTGCAAACGCAAAGAGAATAAACCGCAAGGCTCCTTGCAAACATAATCACTGAAAGGAAGGGTGGGTGAGTGGCTGAAACCACCAGTTTGCTAAACTGACGTAGGAGTTATCCTACCACGAGTTCGAATCTCGTCCCTTCCGCTCCAAGCGCTAATTATCTAACCCACAGATAGTTAGCGCATATTTTTATTACCTCAAATGCACTCACTTCGTTCGCGCCACAATCCCAAACATAGACCTAATGGACATTTTGAGTGATGAAAATGTCTCTAAAAATCACTAATGGACATTTCGGGTGATATTCTCCATTT
>JAIEAO010000140.1 GCA_029071345.1 Muribaculaceae bacterium
ACCGCCGACCCTCTGCTTGTAAGGCAGATGCTCTAAACCAGCTGAGCTAAACGCCCGATTGCGAGTGCAAAGTTAACTACTATTTTTAAATCTCACAAATTTTTTTGCTATTTTTGTAAAAATATTTTTAATTTTTTTTTGCCCTCTGTGGCGTTTATTGATTAAAGTTATTGATAATGAATGATATAAGGAATATTCGCATTGCGAACTTTGATTACGCTCTTCCGGATGAAAAAATCCCACGTCACCCTCTGCGCGAGCGTGACAGCTGCAAATTGCTCGTAAGCCGCCCTGACGGGTCGATAGAGCATCATCATTTTTCGGAGCTGCCGGAGCTGTTGCCGTATGATTCGGTGCTGGTGTGTAATGACACGCGTGTGATCAATGCCCGGATACATTTCGAGAAGCTGACGGGGTCGCGCATTGAGGTTTTTTTGCTTGAGCCGATTTCTCCGGCTGATTATGTTCTGATGTTTCAGGCGGTAGGGTCATGTCGCTGGGGATGTCTGGTGGGCAACCTGAAGCGATGGAAGGAGGGGCCTTTGCGCAAGGAGTTGAAGATTGATGGTAAGACTGTGACCCTCACGGCTCATAAGGTTAAACCTCTTGAGGGGAACGGTTGGGAGATATTGTTTGAATGGGATGATCAGGATATGACGTTCGCCACGGTGGTGGATGCCGCGGGTTATATCCCGATCCCACCATATCTCAAGCGCGATTCGGAAGCTGCCGACAGCGAGGATTATCAGACGGTCTATGCGCGTGTGCAGGGCTCTGTTGCCGCGCCCACGGCCGGTTTGCATTTCACTCCCGAACTTTTCGATCGTTTGAGGGCTACGGGGGTAGAGATCGTGCCGCTTACGCTTCATGTGGGAGCCGGAACTTTCCAGCCGGTGAAGTCGGAGACTATCGGTGACCACCCGATGCATACGGAGGCTTTTTCGGTTAATCGGGAATCGTTGGAGAAGTTGATCGAGGCTAAGAAACTCGGCCGAAAGATTACTGCGGTGGGCACGACTTCGGTGCGCACTCTTGAGTCGTTGCCTTATCTGGGCGCGGATATTCTCGCGGGTAAGGAGGATCTGCACGTCGACCAATGGCAGCCTTACGACGCCGACAGGCAGATGAGTGATGATGGTGTCGCCGAGCTTAGGGCGATTCTCGATTATATGGACACCCGGGGGCTCGACACGCTCACAGCTTCCACATCGATAATGATCGCCCCGGGTTTCCGCTGGCGCATCGTAGATGTGATGGTTACGAATTTCCATCAGCCGCAGTCGACGCTTCTTCTCCTTGTATCGTCATTCCTTGATCGCAATGGTGAATCGACAGGGAAACAATGGCGCAAGATATATAAGGAGGCTTTGGAAAACGATTACCGCTTTCTCTCATATGGCGACGCCTGCCTCTTCCTTTAATTTAAATAGGAATGTATATCATTACCTATTACCTATTACTTATTACTTGTTACTTTATCTAACTAATGTCTCTTGTTCAGATAAATTTCGACCGGCATTTCATCCCCGATGTCGCTGTGGCTGTGGAGCTGCCGGGTTCAAAAAGTATGGCTGCCCGTCTTCTTATCCTTGATTATATAAGAGGAAAGGAGATGATAAGAGAGAACTTGCCTGAATGTGAGGATACGCAATATCTTGCTGATGCTATGAGGCAGTTGCGTGAATCGCGCGCCGGAGGATGCTATTATCTTGGTAGCGGAGGGGCAGGGTTGCGTTTCTTCGTGGCGTTGGCAGCTTCGCTCGAAGGCTTCGAAGGCGAGATCGATGCGTCGCCACAGTTGCGCCGCCGTCCATTGGCTCCGCTTGTCGACGCATTGCGCGAAATGGGTGCCGACATAAAATATCTGCAGAACGAGGGTTATCCACCTATATATATAAAAGGAAATAAACTCAAGGGGGGGAGTGTGGAGATCAACGGCGGCGTCTCATCGCAATTTATCTCCGCTCTGCTCATGGCGTCGCAGTTATGGGAAAAACCGGCGGAGATCGCGGTGAGGGGAGAGACGGTTTCCGCTCCTTATATAGAGTTGACGCGAAAGATGATCGAACGTGCTGACGCGGTAGCTCTCGAAGCGGATTGGTCGGCCGCTACATTCTTTTATGAGATAGCGTTGCTATGCCCGGACAGAGAGATCCGGCTGAAAGGGTTGGTGCCACCGGGCGAATCCTTGCAAGGCGATTCGGGTGTGGCGGATATTTTCGGACTTTTGGGCGTGGATAGCCGATGGGCCGAAAATGGAGAACTTATAATAAAAGGAGATTCAGAGATAATAGGTAAACTGAAAGGGTTGACGAAGCCATTCGAGTTTGACATGGCATCTATGCCGGATGCTGTTCCGGCGTTGGCCGTGGGGATGGCTATGGCCGGCATAAAGTTCCGCTTTATCAATGTGGCGCATCTGCGACACAAGGAGTCGAATCGACTCGAAGGGTTGGGTGCAGAGCTGGAAAAAATCGGAATTTCGGTAGAAATCACATCTGATTCCATCGCCTGGAGGGGCGCAAGGCTACCTGTTGCGGAAAATGAAGTAGTGGAGAGCAATGATGACCACCGCATCGCCATGGCTTTTGCTCCTGCCGCCGCCCGACTGGGATATGTCACCATCCGCGACCCCCACTGCGTAGACAAGTCCTTTCCGGGATATTTTGAGCAGATTGCCAAGCTCGGGTTTGACGCGCGCTTTTTCGGAGGTGGTAAAATAAGATTGGTTTAAGAAAAGTTTATAAATTATTTCACATTAAACATTACACAAAAGTGAAAGGTGCACTGATTATATTAGGAGTGATTATAGCAATCGGAGTTATCCTTTATCTTGGCGAACTCCGTCACCGCCGCAAGGAAGAGGCGCGACTCGCAGAAGAACCTGTTGCCACGGCGGATTCCGAAGAACCTTCCCTGCAACCGGCGGAAAGTGCAGAGCAGGAAGATGGCTGCTGCGGTCTGCATCTTGTCTGCGAAAAAGACTCGCTATCCCCGATGTCGGCCGAAATAGAATATTACGACGATGAAGAACTCGACCGTTTCATCGGGCGCGACGGTAGCGATTACACCCCGGAGGAGGTGGAGGAATTTCGCGATGTGATGATGACATTGCGTGCCGACGATGTGCTCGGATGGGCGCGGAGCATAACGCAAAGGCGTCTCGAACTCCCGTCAGACGTACGCGACGAGCTCCTGATTCTTGTCAATGAAGTGCGCGACCGATCTTGAGTTTCAAGAATAGGATAGACTATATAATATAGCCCTGAAAGGGCGAATTAATAATAACCCCATATCGATATGAGCGAGCGGAGCGAGGGAAATATCGGTGTGGGGTAAGCTATATACTCCGCTCCCCGTCTCTCCTTCCGGGCCTCTCAAAGGCCCGGAAGGAGAGATTAACGAGTAGGGTGAAAAAAGTTAAAAATGTAGTTAACAAATCGAAAGAGATTTTAACATTTATTGATTCGATTGAATTTCAATATAATATCAAC
>JAIEAO010000141.1 GCA_029071345.1 Muribaculaceae bacterium
GATCGTGACCGTGATGGGTCATGTCGACCACGGTAAGACCTCGCTGCTCGACTATATCCGTAACGCCAACGTGATCGCCGGTGAGGCCGGTGGTATCACGCAGCATATCGGTGCTTACAACGTTAAGCTCAACAACGGCCGTCACATCACATTCCTCGACACCCCGGGCCACGAGGCCTTCACCGCCATGCGTGCCCGCGGAGCCAAGGTCACCGACCTCGCCATCATCATCGTGGCTGCCGATGACGACGTGATGCCCCAGACCGTTGAGGCTATCAACCATGCATCGGCCGCCGGCGTTCCCATGGTGTTCGCCATCAATAAGATAGATAAGCCCACCGCCAACCCCGACAAGATCAAGGAGCAGCTTGCCGCAATGAATTATCTTGTGGAAGACTGGGGTGGTAAATACCAGAGTCAGGACATCTCCGCCAAGAAAGGTCTCGGCGTGGAAGAGCTTATGGAGAAAGTGCTTCTTGAGGCTGAAATGCTCGACCTCAAAGCCAATCCCGAGCGCAACGCCATCGGTTCGGTGATCGAATCATCGCTCGACAAAGGTCGCGGATATGTGGCCACCGTCCTCGTGCAGAACGGCACGCTCCATGTGGGCGATGTGGTTCTCGCCGGAACGCATTACGGCAAAGTTAAAGCGATGTTCAACGAGCGTAACCAGCGCGTGAAAGAGGCCGGCCCCTCAACACCGGTGCTCATTCTCGGACTCAACGGCGCTCCGACCGCCGGCGACACTTTCAACGTGCTCGAAACCGAACAGGAGGCCCGCGAGATCGCCGGCAAACGCGAGCAGTTGCAGCGTGAGCTCGGTCTGCGCACCAAGAAACGTCTCGGACTCGAAGAGCTCGGCCGTCGCCGCGCGCTCAACGACTTCCACGAGCTTAACCTCGTGGTCAAAGGTGACGTCGACGGATCGATCGAGGCTCTTTCCGACTCACTTCTCAAGCTTTCCACCCCCGAGGTGCAGGTCAACGTGCTTCATAAAGGTGTGGGCGCGATTTCCGAGTCTGATGTCACACTCGCAGCCGCCTCAGATGCCATCATCATCGGCTTCCAGGTGCGTCCTTCGGCTGCCGCCAAGCGCGAGGCTGAGAAAGAGGGAGTGGAGATCCGTCTCTACTCGGTGATCTACAAAGCCATCGAAGAGGTGAAAGATGCGATGGAAGGTATGCTCTCGCCCGAGATCAAAGAGGAGATCACCGGTACGGCCGAAGTTCTCCAGACCTATCATATCTCCAAAGTGGGCACCATCGCCGGCGCCATCGTCCGCGATGGCCGCATCAAGCGCAGCAGCAAAGTGCGCCTGATCCGCGACGGCATCGTGATCTACAGTGGCGAGCTCGGATCGCTCAAGCGTTTCAAAGACGATGTGAAAGAGGTTGTGTCGGGCTACGACTGCGGTCTCTCGATCCAAGGTTACAACGACGTTCGTGAAGGCGACCTCATCGAGGCTTACGAAGAAGTCGAAGTCAAGAAGACTCTCTAAATTTAAATTTGCGATGCAAATTTAAATTTAGAAGTAATAAGTAATAAGAATAAGAATAAGAATAAGAATAAGAATAAGTAATAAGTAATAAGTAAAAGTAATAAGTAGGGACGCGATATATCGCGTCCGCGACGACAAGATCGGATGGGCTGTTGCTTGCAACTGCCCACAACTCCGACACTTGCGAGCAAGTGTCGCTCCGAAAACTGAAACAGTAACGCAGACACTCCGTGGCTGCGGGAAAGGATATCAAATAAGACTTGCGGGCCTCGTGCCCGCAAGTCTTATTTTGATCTGTTATTTAGAATCGTTCCAAAATAGTGGCGTTGTATATGGCTCGTCAAGGGTTAACACTCTGCTCATCCCTTATGGCATAAGGGATTTCGGTGATTTTTAGGTTGTAAGTCGGTAAACAGACAACTATTATTAACATTGAAATTAACATAATTTAACATATCGGGGGGGGGGTAATTTTGAGATTTAGGTATTAATTTTGCATCCGGAATTTAGAAGTTGAATCATTGTATTAAATTTGCCATCATACATTGCTTGAAAACGGTAGAAAGACCGCTGCTACGTATGACCGATATTTACTAATCACATGAGATGTAGTTTTCCATTGTTATCGCTAATGTTGCTCCTCGCTTCGGCTTTGCCGGCCGTTGGTCAGGTGGCAGTAAAGACCAATCTATTGTACGATGCTACAACAACTCCCAACCTCGGAATGGAAGTCGGAGCAGGGTCGAGAAGCACCATCAGTCTTGTCTATGGCCTTAACCCCTGGACATTCCACAGCGACTCCGGCGACCGCAAGATTCGTCATTGGGTTGTGATGCCTGAATACCGTTGGTGGCTCTGCTCGAAATTCGACGGCCATTTCTTCGGAGTTCACGCCATGGGCGGTCAGTTCAACGCCGCCAACATCAACATCCCTTTCCCCGGCGCGTTTTTCGGTGGCGAAAATATCGCCAAAGGTCTGCGTGACTATCGCTATCAGGGATGGTATGTCGGAGCCGGTGTCACTTACGGCTATCAATGGGTGCTCTCCAAGCATTGGAACTTCGAGGCTGAGATCGGAGCCGGCTACAACTATGTGAACTACGATAAATTCAATTGCTCCAGCTGCGGGCGCAAAGTGGGTGAGGGGGATACCAACTATGTCGGTCTCACCAAACTCGGACTCTCATTTATTTACCTCTTCTAACGACCGAACAGATGAAACGCAAGATATACGCAACATTACTGGCTTTCACAGCAGTGGCTCTCGGCGCAATGGCCGCCGTCAGCGGCAATGTCCGCACTGAAAATGTCTCGTTCAGCCGCGGAGGTGGAAAAATAAATGTCAACGCCGACATCGTGCTCGATTCGCTGACGCTCAAGAACAATCAGCAGATTTTCATGACACCGGTGCTCTCGGGCGAGAGCGACAGCATCGCGCTCCCCACAGTGCTTATCACCGGCCGCGGCATGCACTACGCCTACGAACGCGGCACTATGCGCGGTCTCAAGGAATACCGTCGCAAATACGACATCATGCGCGAGGTCCGTCGCGACAACGGGCGCAGCCAGATGGTGGACTACACCGCCTCGGCTCCCTTCGCGCCTTGGATGCGCACAGAGCGTCTGAGCATACAATTCCGTTACGACACCTGCGGCTGCGGTGTCTTCGCCGGTTCGGGCGTAGGTCCATCTACCGATACCACCTTCAACCCCGTGCCCGCGATGCGCGTGGCTTACATCACCCCGAAGGTTACAGACCTTCCGGTGTCGATTCATGAAGGTAGTGCCCGCGTGCAGTTCGAGGTAGACAAGACCGTGCTTCACGACAGCGTATACCACGCACGCAGCGGCCAGCGCATCGACAACCGTCAGCAGCTGAAGATCATCTACGACTCTATCGCTTATGCGCTCACCGACCCGAACGCCGAAATCGCAAAGATCGAGATTATCGGTTACGCATCGCCCGAATCTCCTTACGAACACAACAAGGAGCTGGCTTCCGGCCGCTCGCGCGCGTTGGCTGAATATATCGGCAAATATGTGGGCCGCAAATATAACATCGATAAGAACGTCACATCGTTCGACGCCGTGCCTGAGAACTGGGTCGAGTTCCGCGAGCAGGTGGTCAACGCCAAGGATATCACCGAGCAGCAGCGTCAGGATCTTCTCGCCCTCATTGATCGCCCCGCATTCGGAGCTGCCGACTACGACGCAAAGGAGAAAGAGCTGAAAACCGATCCGAAATTCCGCGACCTCTATCGCACGAAGATACTTCCGCAGTGGTTCCCCCACTTGCGTGCTACCAAGTTCCGCATCAGCACGCGCCTCAAACCGCTTGCCGATCCGCAGCTTGCCGAGGTCATAAAGACCGCACCCGAAAAGATGTCGCTCAATCAGATGATGCGCGTGGCGCGGCTCTATCCCGAAGGCTCCGCCGAGTTCGACAAAGTCATCGACACCGCCCTCCGCTATTATCCCTCTGACGAAGAGGCTAACCTGAACGCTGCGGTGTCAGCGATCCGCGGAGGGAACTATGACCGTGCAGCCGCATTGCTCGACAAAGCCGGCGACAGCCCCGAAGCTGTCAACGCCCGCGCGGTGGTGCTCGCACACAACGGAGATTTCGACGCCGCCCGCCGACTTCTTGAAACAATTCCGCTGCTCCCCGAGGCTCAGAAGAACCTGAATCTCCTCCTTGATTAATTAGGAGTTAGGAGTTAAGGACACTCCGCCTCCAGTAGGGACGCGATATATCGCGTCCACAGCGACAAGATCGGAGGGGCTGTTGCTTGCAACTGCCCGAAATAACGACACTTGGCGAGCAAGTGTCGCTCCGAAAACTGAAAAAGTAACGCCGTCACGTAGTGTCGGCCCTACCGAAAACTGAAAACAGAGATAACTAAAATAAATAATACATAAAATTAAATTAACCTAAGGTATGAAAAAACTATTATTTTCATCTTTGTGTGCAGCTGCCCTTTTGACAGCTTGCAACAGCGAGGAGCCTGTGATCAACGGTGGCAACTCCAACGGTGAGATGGGTGACCCCCAGTTCCTTACTGTAAATCTTATCACTACTTCAGGTAGCACAACCCGCGGCCCGGAAGGTGCAGAATATGAAGCAGGCCTTGAGCAGGAGAATAACGTAAAGAAAGTTCGTTTCTATTTCTTCGAGGCAAATGGTAGTGCGGCAGCCGTTAGAAACAATAACGGTAAACTTGTAAACTGGCTTGATTGGGAGGATCCCAACACCGAGGACAACACAACTGAGAATGTAGAGAAGATTCTCAGCGCCACATTGGTTATCCAGTCGCCCAAGGGCGATCATGCACCCGATCAGATTGTAGCTATTGTTAACCCCACTGAGGACACGCCTTCTCAGGAGCGTTCTCTTATATCTCTCAGCAGACTTGCATACGACTATGGCACATACGCTTCTGCAGAGACTCCCCAGTTTGTAATGAGCAACTCTACCTATATGTCTGGCGGTGTCGAGATGAATGCCGTAGATGTAAAGGATAAGATTCACAAGACATCAGGTGAGGCTTTGAACGATCCCGTTCAGATTTATGTTGAACGCGTAGTTGCCAAAGTTCGTCTCGGTTGTGAGCTTACTCCGGTTGCCGGCAAGACCAATATCTATAAGACTTCAAAGTTCGATGAGCAAGGCAATGAGGTGAAACAGGAACTCCCCATCTATGATGAGAACGGCAACGTTACAGGCTCGAAAGAAATCTGCGTTAAGTTCCTCGGCTGGAACACTACAGCTGTAGCTGACGGCTCTCGTCTTGTTAAGGATATCAATGTAGCATGGCCCACTGATTTGTTCGGTCAAGGCAACGGTCCTTGGAACTGGGCAGACTATTTCCGTTCTTTCTGGGCTGTAAATCCCCAGGGTATTGCTTATCAGTATGGTGCATTTGGCGATGCTGATACTGATGGAAATATCTTTAAAGCTAATGCTAAAACTGCATTCGACAAGAGCCAGTGGGTTTATATCAATGAGAATGCCACCGACTATGCTAAGTCAGCAACCGGCGATAATCCTGCCACTCCGACAAAAGTTATTATCGCTGCTCAACTCGTTGAC
>JAIEAO010000142.1 GCA_029071345.1 Muribaculaceae bacterium
ATATTTGCCTTGTGAATCTATAGATGCCGGGATTCTTTTTTATTCTATTATGAAATCTTTTTACCTTAAGTAGTTTATCAATTTAATTTATGAATATCGAATCAATCCGGAATTATTGTTTATCTCTGCCAATGGCAACAGAAGATATGGGGTTTGGTGAGGAATATCTGCTGTTCAGAGTATGCGGTAAAATTTTTGCCTGCTACGGCTTTGTCCGTGAAGATTATTTCGTATTGAAAGCCGATCCGGACTATTCCCTTGATCTGAGAGACAGATATGTCGAAATCTCACCGGCATGGCATTGGAACAAGAAATATTGGAATCTGATCAGTCTGCTTGGGGCGTTAAGCGATGATTTTATAAAGTCACTAATCAGACACAGCTATGCGGAGGTGGTGAGCAAATTGCCCCGAAACATCAGAAATATGAATCCGGAAATCACTGACATTCACGACTGATAAGATTTCTTCAATTCCGCTCTCGTTATTTGCAGGTGTCCCCATTTCCCAACCTTCGGCTTGTTGAAAGTTGGGAAGCCGCGTATCATTAATACGCTGTTTCAGCAAGGTGATTTCTTTTTGGATTTGGGAAAGGGGAGGGTCGCCCAGATGGTTTCAACTATTCGAAGAGTCATATGAGAATCAGTAATATCAAGAATATAGGCTTCTTTTGCACCAGGATAAGGGCTACCACACTCTGCATCAGCCATCAAGTCGGCGATGCAAGGCAGTTTCTTGATATAGGCGATATTGTCGCACGCTGTAATCACACATTTTTCGTTGACGTAGATCACATAGTCGCCCATCATCTTACGGCTACGTACATCTCCCAGCGGTGTGAGCATACGGCACAGAGACTCGATAAATTCGGATGAACACGCCATAACCTTATTGTTGAAATAATGCGCAGAAGCCCTGTTTGTTAAACTGATAATACATCTCGATGCGCTCAGGAGTATCATTTTCGAGAAGCAGAAGCAGCTCTTTTGTGAATTCGAGTACACCGGAACCATTGGCCGTTACAATGCCGCCATCAGACACTGCCTGCTGATGTATGTAACATTCTGAATTGGTATAAGCTTCTCTTCCCCACAGTTTCAGCTGGTCAAGACCATTGCCGGTGTGCTTTACGCTATTGAGAAATCCGTGCTTTGCCATGAACGATGCGCCATTGCATATTGCCCCGACAATTATACCTTTATCCAATGCCTTTCGGACGATGGGCGTAACCTTATCCGCTACAGGAGTAAGCCAACCGTAACCTCCTATCAGAACGAGTGCGGCATAATCATCCGGCATATTCTCAAAGGAATAATCTGGCAACACCCGGAATCCACCGATGGCCGTAACCGGCTCCAAAGTAGGAGCCACAATCTTATTTACATACTTGGGGTTCGACTTCAACTGCGTTTCGTCGCTGCTTACAGCTTCCATCAGATAGACCATCTCATGCGATGCAAAATCAGGAAGCAGAACATATAATATCTCGTTTTTCATCTCTACTGTCATTATAAGTTATTAAGAATCAATTACACTTGAATAGAGAACGTTAGCGTCCCAATATCTCAAATACCTGAGAAGTGAAATGCCGAAATTCAGAACTGTAATGAATGTCATATCGTGTGCAGTGGGTTATATTCCCCTCCTGTGTTCCCATATCATAGCGGGTGGTTTCACCTGTGTCACCCTTGTAAAGCATTACCTTGAAAATCGGGTAGTTGGTACGACCTGAAGCCTCCTCCTTAGACAGAACTATCTCATGAGTCTTTTCAACAAACAATGAATCGGCAAGCGATACTAATTCTTGGGCGGTGGCTCCGGAAAGAGTACTGTCCGCTTTATTATCACAACGAACCATAACATCCCGCTATCTCTAATAATTATACTGCGAGTAGCGTTGACCTTGGTTGATACTTCCACTTTAACTGAATCAATACCATAGCCAAAATGATGCACAGTTTCATTGGAATTGCCCTCTGACGCTTGATTGGATACGTTGCATGCTGTAAATAGCAAAGCAGCTATATATAAGAATCCTATTTTAGAGTTCATTTTCATTGTCTTTATGATATATTGTTTTACAAAATACAGAAACGCGTACTACTGAAACCACGTTCTAAGTCGAAGGTCGTAGGAAACCCTTTGGACAGATGTAACAAAGTGACCCACGCTATGAGCGTGAGAACCACTATGCCAAT
>JAIEAO010000143.1 GCA_029071345.1 Muribaculaceae bacterium
GGTAAACCATATTGGGGACAAGGACTGATTCCCGAAGCGGTAAAAGCGTTGCTCTCACGGTGTTTTAATGAGTTGAGGATTGATACAGTATGGTGTGGCTATTACGATGGTAACCTCAAATCAAAACGTGTCTGCGAGAAAAGCGGATTCAGATACCATCACACCAACAAAGACATTACATCTCCATTGGGAGATAAACGGACAGAACTTTTCTACAGAATGACTAAAGAAGATTTCCATTCATTGCATCTCGATTGAGAGCCACACTGACAGCAGAACAGAAGATGGCTCTCCCCGCATTGCATATCAGAAGAGCATTTAATCATTCTCACAGACAATTAGTTTATCACAAAATTAAATCAGATTAACAGGCAGGGGTTCTGCGTTACGGATGATATAAAAGATGGAAATACGAAGTTTAGAGAATATCGATTTTGAGTCATTATTCGAAGGCTTTTCAAATGCATTCTCAGACTATGAGATTCATTTTGACAAAAGCGAGGTGCAGTCCATGCTTACAAGGCGCGGATACACGCCGCGACTCTCATTTGCAGCTTTTGATAAAGGGAAAATCGTAGCATTCACATTGAACGGCGTAGGACACTTCAACGGCATACCAACTGCTTACGACACCGGCACCGGGACGATTAAAGATTATCGCGGACGCGGCATCGCCGCTGAAATCTTCAGACACTCCCTACCCTATTTGAAAGAGGCCGGTATCAGACAATATCTGCTGGAGGTGTTGCAAAATAATCATAAAGCAATTACTGTGTATCGCAGGATGCAATTTGAGACTACCAGAGAATTTGATTGTTTCAGGCAATCAATCGCCGACATCGATAACCTCCCGACCATTAAGAATTGCACTCCTCCCGCAATCGAATCGATTTCCACCGAAACCGTCAGACAGGCTCAGGCCTTCTGTGACTTTTATCCGTCTTGGCAAAACTGCATCGAATCTATCGAAAGAGGCCAATCAGAACTCACTTGTATCGGTGCCTTTTACTCAAAACAATTGGTTGGCTATTCTGTATTTGACCGTAACACCGGGGACTTAACTCAGATTGCAGTTAAAAACGAACACCGCCGAAAAGGTATCGCCTCACTATTACTAAGTGAAGTTATCCGACGGATGAATACCGACTTTGTCAAGGTAATCAATGTTCCGTCTGACAACCTGTCGCTGCCCGCTTTCCTCAACAGCAAGAATATCCGGCTGATGAACAAACAATTTGAAATGACAAGAGAGTTGCGAAGATCGCAACTCTCCTGATCATGTTAACGCATCCTTCTTCACATTGCAAATATAATTAAAAAATTTATAAAATTCTGTATTAACGAGTTTTGTTAATGACGATGCCGGCACAGCAATCTTTCCGGTCGCTCCGAAAAACTATCAATAATGTTCATTTTCCTTATAATATCATTTAATCATTTTTAACACTCACAAGAAGCCTTATTCCACATTCCTTGACTATATTTGTAATTTAATTCTCCCGATAGAAGCATTTTGACATTTACTATCTGATTATCAAAGGAGATATTTCCGCTCTCATAATACACATTTTACAATAATCAATAACCTACATTTCAATGAAGAGACAATTACTACTAAGCTTTGCATTGGCAGCCGCTGTCGCAGCGAATGCCGGCACCATGCGTCTGTCTACTTCCGCAACACCGGGAACCAACGTTAAGATCCTGCTTAACGCCCAGTCCGCCACTTCTCCTGTCAGCATCGACTGGGGAAACGGTGTGGAAGTAAAATACACGGTAGACCCTTCTCAACCGGCCTATAACCGCTGGATTTCAGGCACTATCGAAGGTCCGTTGATGAAAGTGACAGGAAACCTCACCGAGGTTGACATGAATAATATCGGTCTTACATCCGTGCAGATCGAAGGGATGAGCACTCTGCGCAGTCTGGATTTGGCCAACAATGAGATCACCAGTTTCGAGCTGCTCTCGACCACACCTCTGACCAATGTCAACCTCAGCTACAACAACCTGATCAATAGCACATACGATGCCACAACACTCTCTCTCGAATATGCCGGGGAAACTTTGACCAACCTCAACGTCTCTCACAACGACGGCCTCATCTGCCTCGACATCCGCGACCTGATGGCCTTGGAATACCTCACGGCCAACGATTGCCCTCAGATGGGATCCGTGTTCATCTGTATGCCCGAGGATTCTCGAACTGCGTTATACAACATCAACCTGAGCAATTGCGATCTGGCTCACTTTTATCCCGTGTCGCTCCCGAACCTCCATGTGCTGAACCTCTCAAACAACCAGCTCATGACCGCGGCCGACACCGACCCGTTCGTTTTGGGCAATTACCCCTCGCTCACTACTCTCGATGTGTCTGACAACCGCAATATCGAAGAGCTTGACGTGACAGGATGCAAAAAACTGTCATCACTCAGCATCTCCAACAACGGATTCGAGAGAATCGACCTCTCGCAGTGCCCCGAACTTGAGGTATTCAACGCGGCAAATAACAATATTTCAAGCCTCGATCTGGGTAACAATCCCATTATCCGCACACTCAACATTTCAGGCAACCCCATCACGGAGCTTGACGTGACTCAATTCCCCTCAATGCGTTCGCTCAACATCTCGAACACAAAGATTTCACGCGTGATGCTGATGCAGGCTTCATTCCTTGAGGAATTCATCGCGGCCAACACTCTTCTTGAGTTTGTCGACTTCAACGGCCAGCAGGCACAGCGTATGCGCAACATCGACCTCCGCAACAATGCGAAGATGACAGGACGCACCGTCGACTATACCATCCACACTCTTCCCGAGGCCAAAGGCACCAGCTCAGGCACAAACCTCTGGCTCGAAGGCTCGAATGCCGAAACCGCCGACATCCAGTATGCCACCAGCATCGACATGAAATGGGTATGCGATATTCAAGGCGACGGCACCGCCAATCACGACAATGTCAATGTGACGCTGAAAGATGCCACTGACACCGGCGAAAACAAAACCGGCGTTGTCGACCGACTTTATCCCATCTTCGGAATGTCGATGGAATATGACTTCGACATCTACGAGACCGACGGCGGAAAATTCCTTATTTCTCAGTGGCAACCGCTTTACTATCAGAAGATGAATTCCGTGACCGACAAAGCTCTCGCAGGCGTGCCTATCCACATCTATCCTTATCCCGAGGAGGGAAAACGCTTCAAGAGCGTCACTGTCAACGGTGAGGAAATCAAGAGCCAGTGGTTTGTAGTTGAGAAAGATGCCGAAATCAAGGTTAACTTCACTTCGCTCGAAAATGCGTTTGTATTCAAAACCGTTCCCGGCAATGCTATCTCTATGCTGGTCAACACTAAGGAATACAACGGCACAGTGTCAGTTGACTGGGGAACAGGCAACCGCACCGAATACACCGGCATGAACAAATATGAAACCGGCTATGCCGAGCTCAAAGGCACCCGCATCGACGGCACAGCAGCCGGCGACGGTACTATCACTATCTATGGCGACGTTGAGGCTATCGATCTCTCCGGTTTCGGAGAATATGGTCTGGCTATGGGACTCTGGGATAACCAGGTGTCATCTGTCAACTTTGAAAATGCTCCCGAGATGAAATATATCAACCTCTACTGGAACCCTGTTACAGAATTGAATCTCGCCGGAGCAGAGTCTCTCGAAGTTCTCAACATCGGCTACACCGCCATCAAGAATCTCGATCTCTCGAATTGCCCGAATCTGATGTGGCTCGATGCTCACAGCGACGGTTTCGGTGATGAGCCCGGAATCACAATGCTTTCCGAAATCGACCTCACCAAGCTCCCGATCCTGCAGTATGTTGACCTCAGAGGTAACGAAATCTCTAAAATCGATCTGACGCAGAACTCATATCTCCGTTGGGCGAACCTCAACAACAATGAGCTTTCTTCTATCGATGTCACTCACAATCCCCTCCTTCAGGAGCTGAACGTAAGCGGCAACAACCTCACCTCGATCGATCTCTCAAAGAACACTGAGCTCGAGGATCTTTCGGTTTCCAACAATAAGCTCACTTCGATCGACCTCTCGGCCAACAAGAATCTGGCAACCCTCTATGTCGATAACAACGACATCCACTCGCTTAACCTCAAGGCTCTCACAGGTCTGCGCCGCGTTTACATCAACGGCAACGGCATGACGGCTGAGGAACTTAACGATGTCTACTACTTGTTGCCAACCCGTCTCCACGGTCCAGATGATGAACAGCCCAACCAGCTTAACTGGAACTTAGCCGTAATTCAGGCCACCGACCGCAACGAAAATGAAGGCACCCGCGCCGACTCTTCTATCGCCGAAGACCGCGGCTGGACTCCCTCTCATTTAGGCACTAACGGCGGAGCTGCAAACTCATATCTCGACATCTACACCTCAGCTCACGGTTCGGCAACTGTTAAGGATGAGAACGGTAATGTCTATACTCACGGTTCGAAAGTACCCAAATATGCGAAACTGACTATCGAGGCTACTCCCGACCAGGGTTATGAGATGAAGCACTTCACTCTCAACGGCGAAGAGGCACGCACCGGCAACGAGTTCGATATGCCCGGCATCTATACCAAGCTTCGTGTTGAATTCGGTAAGGAAAGCGGTGTTGACAACATCCTTGCCGACGCAGGCATCACAGTGGTTGAAAATGGTGTGATCGTAACTTCCGACAACGCCACCGTAGACATTTATTCCGCCGATGGAAAATGCGTGATAAACTCCGCGACCGTGAACGGATCAGAGTTCTTCTCGCTCACCTCCGGTGTTTACATTGTCCGCAAAGCTGAAAACGGCAAGCAATCAGCCGTTAAAGCAATCATACGATAAGGCCTCCGGTCTCTACCGATAAAATAATGTTTGCCGATGAAAACCAGTAGTCGGCAAACATTAATTAATTTATAATCTAATCTGCATGATTATATGAAGAAATTATTTATATATGCATCAATGTTGCTGACCGGCGCAATGGCTTATGCCGGTCAGTCCGTTCCGTACAATTCCGACTTCTATGTCGGATTCAGTCTCGATGAAGGCTGGCAAAACGTCAACAAAGTGTCGAGATATGGAGTTTCATGGGAAGCCCTCAGAGATCTCACTCCGGAACTTCTGGAACTCGGAATCAAAGGTGGCGCAGTCAAAGTCTATTCCAACAGTCAGTCAAGAACAGCCGACGCATGGCTCATATCACCGGCCATCGATGTTGTAGCCGGTGAGGAATATACTGTCAGCATAATGGCGAAAACCACTGCAAGCTATGGCGAGACAGAGTCATTGCGCGTGAATATGGCTTCATCGTCAGAAGTCGATGCTCTTAAAAGTGGCAAAGTGCTGATCGAGCGTGGCTCTTACGAGAATCTCGGCGCATACGAGACATTGAGCGCCACTTTCACCGCCGACGCTACGGGTGAGGTATATTTCGGCGTGCAGTGTTATAGCGAGCCGGATATGGATCATCTGTATGTAACCCGCTTCTCCATCACCGGTGGCAGCGAGGAAGGGGGTGGCGACAAACCCGTAGTTGACATAGAAGGAAAAAAACTCCCCTATTCCTGCAAATTCGACAATTCCTCCGAATTCAATAAAGACTGGAAATCTGTGGCCGGTCAGGATGCCGAGAACACTTCCGCCCAATGGACTATGGGATGGGGCAATTATGCCAACTGGGATTTCACCAACGGCCTCAAGGAGGATAACTGGCTCATCTCGCCGGCACTCTCTGTGGAAAACGCCGGAACCTATGCCATAGACCTCAATATATGGGCTAACGGCAAATTAGAGGTTCTCCTGGGCACAGACCCCGATGATCTCACATCTTTCTCCGTGGTGACTACTTACGAAGACAATGAGATGAAAAACAGCGATGATCCTCTGGACCGCTTTATGACCCAGATCGAAACGCCCGGCACCTATTACCTCGCATTCCGCGCTTGCTCTGAATCGGGAACATATATGGGACATCGCATTTACGAAGCCGGATTCAAGCAGTCGGTGGTGACACCGGCCGTCGCCACAGATTTCAAGGCTTTGCCCGACTTCTTCGACGAGCTCTCGGTGAGCCTGAGCTGGGTTTATCCCTCTCTTACCAACACCGGCGAACGTCTGAAAGAGATCACTAAAGCCGAGCTCTATCGTGGCGACGAACTCATCCAGACCTACTATTATCCTACGGTAGGCGGATCATGGGCATACGAAGACGCTTCAGTGCCTGCGGCCGGTGTATATACTTACAAACTGCTCGTCTACGGTGAAAACGGATATGACACTGACAGCGAGCCGGCTTCTGCCACCACCGGTTATGTGGGACGCCCCACTTACGATCTCCCCGGCACTATGCCGCTGGAATTCAACAAGGACCTTGCCCCGCTGTTCACGATAGAAGATGCAAACAATGATGGCGTAACATGGAATCCGGATTACGATTCCTACTACTTCTCGTTCTACTCCGACAACAAGGATAACCGGGAGATGGACGACTACATCGCCTCTCCTTATATCCATCTCGGCAAAGGTTATTACCGACTCTCGGTGAAGGTGGGAGGATCCAACAATATATACGAAATCGGATATGTCACCGACCGCCATCATCAGGCTCAGACTTTCGTAAACTGCGCCACTATCGACGATGACCAGTACTCAAGTCCGAGCGAACGCGAGGTGATCGTAGCGATACCGGAAGAGGGGGATTACTGTTTCGCAATCCACCATACCGGCTCGTTGGTAGATCCCACGCGCACATACTATTACACCGTCAAGTTCAATTACCTTGCGCTTGAGGAGCAGCAGCTTCTGCCCGGAATCGCTACTGAATTGGTGGTCGTGCCCGCAGCTGACAATTCACTTTCAGCCACAGTAAGCTGGACCAATCCTGCATTAGACAACGCCAATATGCCTCTCACTGCGATATCTCGCGCGGTAATCTACCGCGATGATGAAAAGATCGCGGAAATAACCACCGGTCTCACCCCGGGAGAGTCATCAAGCTATGTCGATAACACCGTGCCCAAGGTTGGTGAATACACCTATTCCGTGGAAATCTATAACGAGAACGGCAAAGCGGAGGAAGATGGACCGGTAGCCTCGACATGGGTTGGTGAGGGCATCACCGGCACTTACACCACTTCCACTTTCGAAGACTGGAAAACAACCGGTGACAACGAATGGTACTATTGGGAGTTAGACTACGACGATATTTTCGGATTTTCAAAATCATGGGGCGACCCGCTTAATGCTTACGCCATCTCCCCCTATTTTGAACTTGAAGCAGGCAGCAGCTACGAGATAAAAATCGAGAGCGTTGGCGGCGGCAATCTTACGGCACGCCTCAATAACGGCGCGAACACAGATGTGACCACTCACTCTAATATCGGAGAAATCACACCGCATGACTCTGATGACACCACTCACATCTTCCTGATTAACGCTGTCAGCTCATCCGCTCCCACCCCTGCGGCCGCCAACGAGGATGAAGGAGCAGCGACCAACGCCACTGTTCCCGCCGGCAAGAATGTATTCTCGCTCCATGCCAACGAGATCGGCACGATAAAACTGAAATCATTCTCAATCACCAAACGAGACGCACAAACCGGAATCACCGACATTAATGATGACAAAGCCCGCGAGATAGAAGCTTATTACACTCTCGACGGCATTCGCATCGACAGCGCGGACACTCCGGCACGCGGACTTTACATCATCCGTTACACAGACGGAACCACCCGCAAAGTCTACATCTCCGGAAAGTGATCTGATTGAGTAAAGACAACGATCATCATCCACTCAACATAGTCCGAGGGGCAGCTGCACACAAACACAGCTGCCCCTCTATTTTTCTTCATTATAATTTTTCCTATCTTTGCATTATAGAACTGAGATTACCATTAAATGATTCTACAAATTATGGTCTATGGCACAATTCAATAAATTCGAAACGGTTGTTGATTTCTCTTTCTGGAAAGAGGCTTGTGAAAAATATGGCTCCATCGTGCGATATCGTCGCGGTGATTATTTCGCACACGCCGAAACCATGCTCCGGGAGGTCGGTTGGATCATATCGGGAGGCTTCAAACACTCTATAATAGACAGCACCGGGAAAGAAAAGGCTGTGGGGTTCGTATTCGACGGTGCGGTGCTCGCCAACTATGAGAGTGCCATTATCGGCAAACTTATGCCCACGAATATAAGTGCCCTCGAAGATTCGGAAGTTTGGGTCATCCCGGCAGAAATCATAAAGAATAGACTTGCTTACGATCCGACACTCGAAATCCGGTTCCTGCAGGCATTGTTCGGTCAGGCTTACGAATTCATCCTGCATACTGCACGCTATTCTCCTGCCGAACGCTATGAGCAGCTCATCGACCGATTTCCGCGGATCACTCAACTCGTTTCGCTCAAGGATATAGCTTCCTACCTCAATATCTCCTACCGTCAGCTTCTCCGTATCCGCGATTCACACCTCAAACCCTAACCCCCTTCACTATCAAATATCAGCTATCAAATATCAACCATCAACTCTCAACTATTTTAATAGTTAAGAAACATTAAAATACTTCGGTCGGTTTGCAACTACAAAAATAGTTATTACCTTTGCAGCTATAACTATAAAAATAGTTGATTCCGATTTATGCTGCGTTTTGTTTTCCATATCGCCTGTTTGCTTGTCGCCTTAGGCGCGACGGCACAGATCCATATAAACGGCAAGGTAATGGATAGCGAGAAAGTCAAACCGCTTGCCGGAGCTTCGATGATGCTCAGGGGTGCTGACGGTAAGATTAAGAAATTCGCCTCATCGAAAAGCGACGGAAGCTTTGACATGACCGCCCCTGACTTGAAAAATTGCCGTCTCGAGGTCTCGATGATGAGTTTCGCAAAGCAGTCAATATCGCTCGACAGCGCGTCGCTACCCATCACCGTGTATCTGGAGCCGCAACAGACAGTGCTGAAAGAGGTAACCGTCAAAGCCAAAAAGATTTTGGAACAGGGCGACACCATCGTTTATAATGTCGGAAGTTTCGCGCAAGATCACGACAGGAGCATCGGCGATGTGCTCAAACGTATGCCCGGAATCAACGTGGAAGAATCCGGAAAGATTAAGTATCAGGGGGAGGATATCAATAAATTCTATATCGAAGGCTCGGATTTGCTCGGCGGCAAATACGGCATCGCCACCAACGGCATCAATCATGACGACGTGGGCTCCGTAGAGGTGATGGAGAATCACCAGCCGATGCAGGTGCTGACCGGCATAGCCTTTTCTGATAAGGCGGCCATCAACCTGAAACTTAAAAAGAAAGCAAAGGCCACATGGAATTATCACGGCAAAGCCGGTGGCGGATATTCATGGCAACCCGACGGCGCGCTCTGGGAGGGTGAACTTTTCGCCATGACCATCATGTCGGGATTTCAGAATATGACCACCATCAAGACTAACAATACCGGTGAGAATCCCGGCAGAGACTTAACCAATTTCTTCGCTTCACACCGGAGCACGACTCTCGACAGATCAGTCAGTCTGTCGCTGCCTGATGTGCCCGATCTGCAATCCCGACGCACACTCTTTAACCGCTCGGCTATTGTTTCCACCAACAACCTGTGGAAATTCGGGCGCGGCGAACTTAAGGCTCAGTTTGATTACAAATTCAATCGGGCCTCAGCCGATGCGGCCAATATAACAACCTATTTCACCCCCGAAGCAGAAGCCGGAACGACGACCGGAAACCGAACGGTCGTGGAAACTGAAAGCGGACGCGAACTGTCTCACTCCTTAGGCACGATGCTTGTCTATGAACTCAATCAGAAGACCGCGTATATCAACAATTCGTTTCAAGGCAATATCACATGGAACGATATGCGGATGAGTGTCACCGGGTCGTTGCCCAACAGTCAGACCGCCTCACTCCCCGATTACTATGCCGGCAACGAGTTCAAGATCATCAAACGTTTCAAGGAGAAGCACCTGGTGACATTCCGGAGCAAAATCGAATGGGAATCAATGCCGCAGACACTATCGGTCTATAGCAGTGACCTTCCCGCCGACAGGATAACCCAAAGCATCAGAGACCACGCTTTCTACACCCGCGAAAGCGCAGCATACACTTTCGCCTTCAAGGGAATCTCCGTGAGCATGGAAGCCGGAATCAAAGGGTATCTGCGCACATTCAGCTCCGAACTTCCCGAACTCCCGGAAGCCATCCCGGGCATGACCACCAACGTGGTCAACACCGATTACTTCACGGTCTTCGCCACTCCCAAAGCCGAATATTGGATAAAGAAGGTGGATCTCTCACTGGAGCTCCCTGTGAATTTTACAACTTATCATTTCAACAAATCTCTTGCCGACCGCAGCGGGTTCTATTTCTCCCCTACTCTCAGCATGAACTGGAAACCAAGCAACCGCTTCTCCATGAATCTCCGCGGAGGAACCGGTCGCCGCCCCATGGATCTCAGCATGATTCAGCCCGGGTTTGTGATGACAAATTACCGGTCGTTCCGTCGCGGCACGGATAATTTCTACAATTCCACATCGCAGAACGTATCGGCCCATTTTTCATATAAGCATACGAATCTCGGACTATTCGGCAACGCATTTGTCTCCCAGTCGTGGACTCATTTGCCTTACACGATGTCGCAACAGCTTTATGGCGACTATGTGGTCAGTTCATACGCCTCCGCACGCAGTGATTCCCGCCGGTTCATAGCAAATGCCGATATAGGCAAGACCTTGAATTTCTTACGCGCCAATATTAATATATACGGTTTCTTCAGCCGAAGCGAATCGCTTTTGCTCTCAGAAAATCAGGATGTAAATTCCATTGTCACGTCGTGGGCGGCAGGCGGAAAATTCGGCGGGAAGCCTTTACGCTGGCTGGGATTCGATTACAAGTTCAGCCTGTCGTCAAACCGCCTGACCATGAACAGTTCCAAGGCATCTTGGTTAAGTTGCATGAAAAACGAGCTGCTTATCAACATCATGCCCCACCGCAAATGGGAATGGCACATCAGCGGAGAGCATTACCGCAACGAGATTAGCGAGCATAGCTATAAGAACGCCTTTCTTATCGACACCACGGTGCGCTTCAAGATGACGAAGCGGATTGAATTGTCGGCCATGCTGAGCAATATCCTCAACCTCCGCAGCTATAATTACATCACCTATAGTCAGCTCTCATCGTTCGAAAGCCGCCGGCAGATGCGCGGACGCGAATTGCTCTTCACCGTATCAATCCGGAAATAATAATTATTCAATGAATTATCTAAATATAACCGTCAATAATATGAAAAAACTGTTTGCCACTTCAATTCTTATGTGTATCTTTGCATTGGGCGGGATGGCTCAGCCTAAGGCAGATGTGTATGTGGAGTATGATTACACCCATCCGGATGAGCGCGGAATCGTGAAAAAGGATAAGATGACTCTCCTCGCCTCGCCGGAACAATCGAAATTCTTTAACGAGACAAGCCTCTGGGCCGATTCGTTGCAATCCACCCCCGGCGGCAAGGCCAAGTATCGTGAAATTCTTAGTAAATCATGTACGATGACCATGCCAGACGGATCAGTGGTAGTAGACTTATCCAAGGGTCCTTCGAAAGTTATCTACACATATATCTTCACTGACCCTGCAAAGGAGACTGTGACTGTCTATGACCAATACGGCATTGAAGACAACAGCTATTATACCGAACCTATCGGTGAAATCCGGTGGAGCATCGCGGAAGATTCTGTCAAAAACATACTGGGCTATGACTGCATATTGGGCGAGACCGACTATCATGGCCGCCATTGGAAAGCATGGTTCGCTCCCGAGCTGTCATTACCTTACGGTCCCTGGAAACTCCGCGGCCTCCCGGGGATAGTGCTTGCCGCCGAGACCACTAACGGATTCAGCTTCACCGCGACAGTCCTCGGAAAGACAGACCGGACGATGTCGCCCATGTATTTTGCTCAGAAATATCCGAAAAGAGATCGGAAGAAAGCGCAAAAAGATTTTGAGACATTCATAAACAATTTTCATGCTATGATCGAGGCCCAAAGCGGCGGCAGGGTTACAGCCGGTTGGACAGATATCGACGGAAATCCGATAGAGCCGATCAAATTTAAGGCTGAAACCCATTGTATTGAAACAGATTACAATAAATAACCGATTATGAGAAAAGCTTCTAAGGAGCAGTTGACACCGAAAGAAGAGGAGCTGATGCAGCTGCTCTGGGCTCACGGGCCGATACAGATCAGCCGGCTTGTGGAACTTTACCCCGACCCGAAACCTCATTTCAACACGGTCTCTACCGTGGTGCGCCGTCTGGAGGGGAAAGGATTTGTGGATCACAACGAAGTGGCGGGCACGTTTCATTACTTCGCCACTGTGCCCAAAGAGAATTTCCGCGACAGAAGCTTCGGCGATTTCATCAGGAAATATTTCGGCGGAAGCTATTACGGAGCCGTGTCGGCCCTGGTGCAGGATGAGAAGATTTCCGCCGACGAACTGAAGGAACTGCTTCGTCTTGTGGAGCGCAAAGGGAAATGATATGGGTGAGCTGCTTTCCTACTCTATAATCAGCGGGCTGGTCATGCTTGCGCTGTATCTCGCATTCCACATCTGTATGGCCGGCGACAAGCAATACGGCTTTAACCGCGGGGTGCTGATGCTGATATACTTTGTGTCGTTCATCGGTGCTCCGGTGGCGCTACACCTCGCAAACCAAACTTCATCCTCCACGCCGACCACTATAATATTGGATAACGTGGAGGTGATTGTCTCAGATGTCTCAACTCCCTCAAAACCTATCTGGGGCACCATCCTTATCTGGATTTTCATAGCCGGAATGGCACTCGTTGCCGTAAAGACGGCAATTACTTGGATTAGGTTGGTGAGGGTGATCCGTTCGGGTGAAAAGTTCGAACGCGAGGGATATATCCTTGTAGTGACTGACAATGAGCGTTATGCCCCGTTCAGCTGGATGCGCTATGTGGTGGTGAGTCGTTCGGATTACAACAACGACTGCTCAGCTATCGAGGCCCACGAATTGAAGCATATCACTTCGCTGCATTGGGTCGATCTGCTGATCGCACAGCTCGTCTGCATCGTCAACTGGTTCAACCCCGCCGCGTGGCTCATGCGCGACGAACTCATGCTAATCCATGAATATCAGGCCGACATGGCCGTAATCAGCAGCGGTCAAGACCCGCAGGCCTACCAGATGTTATTGATTAAAAAAGCTGTTGGCGCCAGATTCCCGTCCTTAGCCAACAGCCTGAATCATAGTAAACTTAAAAAACGTATCACCATGATGTACAAAGAAAAAACCGGGGCGGGGCGTAAAGTCAAAGCCCTTGCACTTGTGCCGATGCTTGCGTTGGCACTCGGTGTGGCTTCAGTGCCGTCAGTGAATGCCGCAATGTCTACAATCAGCACCAGCGGCGTTTCAATCGACAAAGGTAGTGAAACTCCGTCGAAACCCAAAATCGGAAGCCAAAATTTTAAGATCAAAAACTTTAACAACATTGGCAACCGGACCACAATCGTGATCACAGGCGAGAATCTCGGCAACGACCTGACAGTGTCGGGAGGAACATTCACCACGATGGGTAAAACCTACAATGCCAAGGCGATGAACTGCGACATGACCGATGGCAACGCTACAATCACCATCGTCTTCCCCTTTACGAAGGAGTATGAGAATTCGAGCCTGACTTTCAACGTCAACGGAAAGGATGTTGCTCTTGACATCGAGAGTTTTTTTAACAATTCCAAGGCGCTGACCGTGACAGGTGACAACGTCGATTCTCTCGAAAATATTAAGGTAATAGCTTATGGCACAGCTAAGAATGAGAAAAATCCCACACTTGGCAATGCGAAGGTCATAGGGGTCGGTGCCGTCTCTAAAGATTCACTTGCAACAGATAAAGGGAACATGGCAACCGAAAAATCATCAGGCATTAATGACAATGTGAAGATTTATTACGACGGCAAGGAGATCACCGAAGCCGAGATGAAAGCTCTTCCGCCCGACTGCATTTCACACATAGAAGTCAATAAAACGACTAACGAAATCAAGATCTTTTCCAAATCCTCGTAAGCGGAGCAGAAATAAATCGCAATTCAGGATTGACACTTTAAGAAAAACGGGAATAATCTCCCAAGGGTAATTTAATTTTAGCCCGGCGACAATTGTATATCAATTGTCGCTTTTTTATTAGAATTACTGCCTTTATGTTATTTTGACACACACTTCAATCACAACATTATTTATCCAATTTTAAAGACAAATATCTCAAATTTTAAGTTAAAAATAGATGTTTTATAACACAATTTTTTAAATTAGTTGCCCATTTTCTATTTTAAAAGGTGCTTTATTGAAATTAAATTTATAGATTTGTGCTAATAGATTATCAATTGGATATTTTCGTCTACAGACAGCACTACCTGATTAATAATTTTCCATAATACTAACCTTCGCTTCATCAGAGCGAATTAAATCATCTTTAAATGAAGGAAACACTACAGTTGTTCAGAGCACGGTGGCTATTGTTAGTCGCTGTGATGCTCAGTGTGTTGGGCGTTCAAGCCCAAGAGACGTGGTATCTGTTCGATTCCTATGTGGCAAACGGACAGGCACGAGCCACTTTCGAAAATCCCGATGCTGACGGGAATTATGTTGTTGAATCATTCACTACCGTTGGGGCAAGAAGCAACAATTTCGGCTTTGTCAATTCCCCTAACCCGGGTGCAGATAACGCGACGGCCAGGTTCTTAGGCACTGATCCGTCTGTCACCTTAAGAGAGCCGGGTACATACGACTTGGTGGAGATAGATTATGATACACTCTACGGCGACCAAAAATGCTTCACGATCGGCGACGGCGACGAGTGGGTCATCACCTTCAATCCAACCACTATGAAGGTGACATTCTCCTACCCTCCCGCTCCCGAACTGCCCGAGGAGGCACCTGCCACACTCTATCTTGTAGATTATGACAAATCTTACGGTGCTGCCGATAACAACGGCAGCGGCGTGTTCGAATTCAAGGGAGTAGAAATTCCCGCTCAAAGGTATCCTTACTACGGCTTCAGCGACACTTTGAATCCCCGCAGTGCAACAGTGATGGCTTCCGCAGCTCCGGCAAAATATGCATCTGCTGCAAACAACCTCAACGTTGAACTCGATAAGGTTTACGAAATCGCATTGTCAAGCTGGGATGCTATCAATGATATGATAGGATCGTTTGTTATCGAAGAAGGATTATACGACATAACTGTTGACTGGACTAACAGAACTGTCACATTCACGAAAGGTAAGATAACCTTGCCTCCGGCACCTGACACATTGTATCTCGTAGATTATAAGGAAGCGTTCGGCTCTGCCACTAATGATGGCAACGGAATCTATAAGTTTGAGTCCCTTACTGTGCCCGAGAATCAGTATCCCTACTATGGTTTTGCCAACAGCTCGGTTCCTAACGGCGCAAGTCTTATTGTCTGCCCGGTATCTGCTGCCGAGGCAACCGGAGCAAACAATGCCGAGATTGAATATGATAAGGAATATCCCGTAGTTGTTTCGTCATGGAGTTCGATTGACGGTTGCATCGGATCTTACAAGATTAATCCCGGTGTTTACGACATCACAATTGACTGGATCGCAATGACAGTGAAGTTCACCAAGCCTGTGATCAATGCTCCCGAAGAATTCTATCTCGTTGACTTCCAGAAGTCATACGGCAGCGCTACCAATAATGGCGGAGTCTATAAATTTGAGACCGTAACGGTGCCCACCGTCGACTGGCCCTACTTCGGTTTTGCCGACAATTCCGATCCCGACAAAGCCGACTATATCTTCTCAGCCGTGGATGCTGCGGAGGCTACTACTTCAAATAATGTAGTTGTAGAAGTGGATCAGGAGTATCCTCTTGAGCTTTCAAGCTATGATACAATCAATGCCAACAAGGGAGCATTTAAGATAAATCCCGGCACTTACGACATCACCATCGACTGGGATGCAATGACAGTGAAATTCGAGAAAGCCGTGATGCCGGCTCCCGATGAGCTCTACCTTATCGACTTTCAGACATCATTCGGTAAAGCCATCAACAACGGTCAGGGCATTTTCGAATTTGAGGATGTGACGCCCACCTCCGGCTTCCCCTACTACGGTTTTGCACCGACAGACAATCCTAACGATGCTCCCTGGGCACTCGGTACCGTTGACTACGCAACAGCAGAGGCGGCAGGTCACCACGGCGGCAACATCGACGTGGTATTAGGTGAGGAATATACTTTCGAGTTCACTTCTCCCAATGCGTTCTATGATGAGCTTGCATCGTTCGTATTAGGCGGATCCACAATCAATATCACACTCGACTGGAACAAGCAGACTGTGAAATTCTATACCAAACCTCTCGAGCAGCCCGCGAACCTTTATGCTACCGACACTTATCTTGAGGATACGTTAGGCTCATGCTCGAACGACGGCAACGGAATGTTCCACATGGTTGTTGACGTTGACAAGAGCAGCTCCCTCGTGGTCTTCACCAGCAGCAAAGACTTCAAGAACGAGGAAGGGGAGACAAAATACTACGGCACCGCCGACGGTAAGATCTCTAATGTTGAATACGAGACTGAATACACTCTCGGCATGTCTGACTACAGCACAGTTTGGGGCGACCAGACCGGTCTTGTCCTGACACAGGGACGCTATAAACTTGATATAGATTTCGTGGCGGCTACAATCGTGGTACACGATATCTCACGCGGCGATGTTTGGGTAACTCCCGCGACCCTCAATATGTATAACGACGAGATGGATCAGGTGGCTGCAGGCAACCGGACCGAAGAAGGAGTCTTCCAGTTTGACAACGTTGAGCTTAAGAAGGCTACAAACATTGTCTTCACCGACGATCCCACCGCTACAGGTAAATTCTTCGGTTCAAGCATGAAGGGCGAACGCAGCCTCGAGGTTAAGAACTACCGCACTTACGACCTCTACATCCCGACCTATCAGGAAATCACCATCGACGGTCTCGCAGGCTTCATGGTTCCTGCAGGTAAGTGGAGCATCAAGGTGGATATGAATAATAAGAATGTATCTTTCGTTGATTCAGAGGCTACATATATCCCCGAGCAGCTCGACGTTGTAGTAAACGGCGAGACTACTTCCAACCTTGCAAATGGAGAAGGAAATTATCTCTGGAAGGTGACCGTGGCAGAAGAGTCTGAGGTTACATTCTCCGACCCGCTGATCGGCCGTACTTACGGTTCACCCGAGGAGGCAGTTAATGTTACCGAAGGAACTGAATATGCAGTTGCCGAACTCGCAGAAGATGCACTCCACGCCTTCAAGGTGCCCGCCGGTACATGGGAAGTTGTGATGGATCTTAAGAAAGGTAAGATCATCTTCTACGAATATCAGTCTATCTCACTCGTTGAGAGTACATATAAGGATGGCGACAAGTTCTATTCCTACTATGGTGCCGGCACAGAGCCCACAATGACCCTCACATTCTCAGGCAATCCTTACACCATCGCAGAGGCATACCTGGCAATGGGTGATTATACACCCGGAATGAAGACAGACACCGAGACCTGCACAATCGAGAAGGTGAATGTTTACCGCTCAGGCAACACTCTCTTCACTTCGTTCGCCGGTAAAGTTCGCTCTATCCCCGAGGGTGCACAGCCTAAGGTCACGTTCGTGGTCTCAACCATCAGGAGCGTTCACGGTCTCTTAGCTGATACAGAAGCTATCGAAGGTCTCCCCGCAGGTTCTCTGATGTTCACATTCGACTTCGAAGAGTTCCAGCCCATCGCAATCGAAAGCAAGCTGCTTGATGCAGAAGGAAATGCTGTCAGCGCAGACGATGCACTGAACGTTGACGAAATGGAAAGCGTGACCCTGATGGTTAAGCCCTTCAACCTCATCACATTCGACGGCGTGAACCTTACAGCCGCAGCAGCAGAGGAGGCTGAGGATGCCGCTCCCGAAACCGTAGCTCTCAACTGGAAAGCCGGTGAAGAGGATGTCGAAGGCTTCACTCCCATCCATGTGACCCTGCCGATGTCGATCCGCGGCGCAGGCCAGTGGAACCTCTCTCTCGCCAACCTCAACGTTGACGACAACTCTGACTCTCACGGTGCAGAAGTGAACTATGCTATCGAATCTCTCGTACACCCCGCCGACGTGGTTACAGCTAATCCTGAAAACGGCGCAACTGTCGACGAACTCCAGTACATCGTGGTTAAATGGGATCACAGCCTCGTGAAAGCGGTTGGATACATAGGCACTGAGGAGCCCAAGGTGATCGTGACAGGCGACAACGGCGACAGCTATCCTGCAAAACTTGAGGTTATCAACACCCTTGCCGGCAACGAGCTCCAGATTCACATCTCGAAAGAGATTGTAAATGCTGGCAAATATACCGTTGTGATCCCCGCCGGCACTGTCGTGCTCAATAACAATGAGGGCACCAACGTCAACGACATTGAGCTGGAATACCAGGTAAGCGGTGTCTCTTCAGCAGACAGCATCCTTGCTGACGATCCTGATGCAGAAGTTATCGTTTGCACGATCTCAGGTATTGTTCTCCGCAAAGGCCGTGCAGCCGATGTGATCAGCAACCTGAAAGAGGGTATCTACATCATCAATGGAGAGAAGGTACATATTCGCAAATAACAGAATGAAGATAAGATTATGAAATATATATCATCAATATTGGCAGCGGGCTTCATGGCTATGTGTACTCTCCCGATGGGAGCAGCTATAGCAGACTCCATCCCCGCGAGCAAGCCAAAACCCGAGGCCAAGGCCTGGATGTCGAATCCCGACAAGCCGGCCCTGATGGAGGCGCTCAGCCGCACTCCCGGCCACAATTTCAATGAGATGTTTGCCGGATCACCCTTCAAGGCCATGCCTTTAAAAGGTCAGGTGAAGAGCAATCCGCAATTGACAGAAGCAATAACAAAGGTTATCAAGAGTGCCCCCCGTGCAATACCAGGGGGCACCAACCTCACCGCCTACATGGCGTATAACACCATCGACAAGCCTAACGGATTCTACAGCATCCCCCTCACCAGCGCAGGAGAGTTTGTGGAGCAGAGCCTTCTCCCCACGATCGAATCGAGCGGTTTTCACGGCGGTGCCATCACTCCGTACTATGCAGTGTTCTCCTATCAGGGACTCTACACTGTCGACGGTCAGTATTCATGCTACACCGCCATCTTCGACCGCCGCAACTGGCAGATGCTCGGTCAAGCCGGCGACTATGGTGAGTATGGCCGCTGGGCATCGGATATGACTTTCGACCCGACCACCAACCGCATCTACGGCTGCTTCATGGACGACAACGCCAGCGACTGGGAACTCGGATATATGCAGATCGACGACTCCAACCCCGGCGGAACTGTCAACACCATCCGCAAGGTCAACAAGCTCGCGACCTCACTCAACGGTATCGCCTGCGACGATCAGGGTGTGCTCTGGGGTATCCGTAACGACAACGGCGCATTGGTTACCATCAGCCGCAAGACCGGTGAATTGACCACTGTTGCATCAACCGGCATCGTGCCCCGCTACAACGGCACTCTCGCGTGGGACAACTCGCAGCACATCCTTTACTGGACATTGTGCTACGACAGCGGCACTGAAATACGCTCTGCCCTGTGTACCGTTGACCCCGAGACCGGAAAGGTTGAATATATCAACAACTTTAACGGTGGCGCGCTCCAGCTCGGCGCTCTCGGTGCCGACTTCGTAGCAAAAGCCGGTTCTCCCGCTCCCGCAGCCAACATGAAGGTCAATTTCAACGGCTTCGACTATTCGGGTAATGTCACATTCGACGTTCCCGCTATGCTTGAGGATGAGACTGCAGCAACAGGCGATGTTCAGGCCAATCTGGTTGTCACTTCATCCAACCGTGCTGAGGTGTTCACAGCAAGTACCACTGCCGCTTTCGGAGCAACAGACGTGACTATCCCGGTAACACTTGAGAATCCCGGGAACTACACATTTACCATGAAACTCACCAACGAGGTCGGCGCGTCTTACCCCGTCAGCGTAACCCGCTATGTAGGTATCGACTATCCGAGCCCCATCGAGAAGGTGGATATCGAATATGCCGACGGCAAGGTGACAGTTTCCTGGCCCGCAGTGACCGAACCTCTCTACGGCGGTTACTTCAATCCCGACGAGCTTATCTACCGCGTATCTGTGCAGAAGACCGATGTCACCGGCCAGAGCTCTGCAATCTACAGCGATAACACCGCAGACAACAAGGTTGAAATCCCCATCGAGGAGACCACAGACCTCCGCGCATTCCGCGCAACAGTCGTTCCGGTTGTTTCCGACGTTGCCGGACAGCCCTTCCAGACAAAATGGAAATGGTTCGGCTACTACTCTGCTCCCTTCGAAGATTCTATGAAGACTGCAGGCGCATGGACCACCGAGACTATCTACGGCGGCAGCTGGACCAGCACTTCATCAGGTTGGGCAATCCCCTACAACTGGGGTGTCTACAATAACTCTTGGCTCTTCTCTCCCGCTGTTAAGCTCGAGAAAGGAGAGGTCTACAACATCAGCATGAACGCTTACGCTGATATCGTGCTCCACACCGGTAAGCTCTCGATGGGTAGCGAACCCAGCTCAACCGACATGACCAAAGACCTTTGCAATCTCGCAATCACTCCCAAGAAGACCAACACCATCGATGTTGTTGTCACTTGCGAAGAGACAGGAATCTACTACTTCGGCATCCTCAACGACACGCAGTCAGATACATGGACCAACTATCCCAATGTATATTTCACAAACTTCAAGGTTGAGCCGGTAAGTCATGATGCTCCCGCAGCTTCTGAAATGACAGTGACCCGCGACCCTAAGGGTGGATATATCGTTCCGATCAGCGTTACCATCCCCACCAAGACTCACGGCGGCAACGAACTGACAGGCGACCTCTCATTTGAGCTCAAACGCGGCTCGAACGTTATCTTTGAGAAAGAGAGCGTACAGCCCGGTGAGGTTGTAGAGTTCACAGATGAGGTGAGCGATGACGGCTCTTATACCTACTTTGCTATCGTGACCAACGATGTGGCAGCCGGTGTTCCTGCTACAGAGACTGTCTTCATCGGCGCAGGTCTCCCCATCAACCCGAGCTGGGTTAGAAGTTCAGAAGGTGATGAAATCGGTACGGTCAAGGCTTCTTGGGCACCCGTTACAGAGAACGTGATGGGTATGGAGATCGCTCCCGAGGCTCTTACCTACAACGTGATGAACATCCTTCAGGATATATATATCGAAAGAGGTTTGACCGACACCAACTACTCTTACCGCGCTTGCGACGAAGGTGAACAGGAAGGTGTCTACATCACTGTCAACGCTCAGACCAACAGCGGCACATCTTCACTCTACGGTACATACTCTCAGGACGGCATCGTGTTTGTCGGCACTCCCGCTTCGCTACCTATGCGTGAAAACTTCGCTCCCGACACCCAGCTTTCAGTGCCATGGCTCACAGTAAACCAGAGCTCCGGCGCAGACGGCTTCAAGGTAGCCGATATGATGGCTGAAGAGGGTATCATGGATGCCAATGGCGACGGCTACGGCCTGCTCGGCTTCTGCCCCTATCACGACGGATCGGTTTGCCTCTACTCGGGTAATATCGAAATCCCTGCAGATGCCACAGCTCCCGCTCTTTATTACGCGGTGCTCAACACCAACTTCGGTAGAGACGACAATTGCAACGAAAATGAAGTTTCGATCTATATTATCGGTGAAAAGACCTCAGGCCTTGTTGACAAATATAAGATCAACTCTATGCCTCTCGGTTGGAATTACCGTTACATCGATCTCGGTTCGCTCAAAGGTCAGAAGGTTCATATCATGATCCAGCTCCACACCCTGAGCTTCACCACTTACTACTTCGACGACATCTGTCTCTACGACCGCAAGACAGCCGACCTTGAAGTTCAATCTGTGAATGTGTCCCCGACGGTTGATCCCGACACCCGCTTCAGAGTATCTGTGAAAGTGCTCAATAACGGTGTCACTGCCACAACCGATTCTGATGCTACTGTTGAATTATACCGTGGCGACAAGCTTCTCAGCAGCCACACTATCCCGGCGTTGAAATCGCTCAACAGCTATTCGACTACATTTTATGATCGTCTGCAGCTTGCCGACGCCCCCGGCGCCGAGTACACCGCCCGCGTGGTATACGGTAAGGATGTGAATGCTGAAAACGATGAGATGAAGGCTTCTACCAAGATCGTTCTTCCCGTGGTGCCGACTCCGTCAGACATCGTGGGTGAACCCGACGCCAACGGTTATCCCGAAATCTCATGGGTAGCTCCCGACCTGACTCCTGTATATGAGCCTACCCTTGCTCATTTCGAGGAATTCCAGGGCTATTCACTTGTGCATCTCAGCGGATTCTCCACATTCGAGATGACACGCAATGTGAAAGATATCAGTAACTTTGAGACCGCTCACGGGTTTGAGCTTTATTACCACCCGCAGCTTTCTCACTCGGGCAACTGTTTCCTTGCTTCGACAGCTTGCAAGGATGGTGCGGCCAAGGAAGACTGGCTCGTTTCGCCCGCACTCTCCGGACACGCCCAGACCGTATCGTTCTACGTTTGCACCAACTGGGATGCTCACGAAAACTTCTATGTCTACACCTCCACCAGCGGCGACCTGATCGAGGACTTCGGCGAGAAACCCGCATATACCGGCCGCACGCTCTCCAACAACTGGGAGCAGATATCAATCGATCTGCCGGAAGGCACCAAGCACTTCGCTATCGTTGCCAAAGCTGAGGACACATCCGAACTGATGATGCTCATGATTGACGATGTGGTCTACGAAGGCTTGCCCGAGAATGCAGACCTCGATCTCAAGGGCTTCCGTGTATATCGCGACCGTGAAAGTATCTCCACAGACCCGATCGAGGATATGAAGGTTGTCGACAATGAAGCTGCCGTCGGCGGACATCTATATCGCGTTTCGGCCCTCTACGATGGCATCGAATCCGCTCCTACCGACGAAATCTACGTATTCAGCCGCGGCGGTGCATCGTCAGATATCGAAACTCTCGAATTTAACGGTGTGAAAGTCTTCACCAAACCCGGACTCCTCAAGATTGTGGCCGACGGTGACGCTTCAATAATGCTCGTTGATTACAACGGACACAGCATCTACCAGGGCACTATCCACAATGGTGAGGCTTCAATCCCCGTCGACAACGGAATGTACGTGCTCAACATCAACGGCACATCCATCCGCATCATGATCAAGTAACCCCGCGACTATAATAGTCACGGCAAATAATGAGGCTGTGTCGTAATGAACTTACGGCGCAGCCTCACTTTTTTGATATTTTACAGGTATCTCTAAATTTTACAAGTACCTCTAAATTTTACAGGTATCTCTATATTTTACAGCTACCTCTAAGAGGTTAATTAATAGTATTCCCGCACGAAAACGTAGCGGAGGTGGGATCGTACATCTTCATTCGCAGCCACGGAGTGTCTGCGTTGCAGTGCCGATCAAGGTTTCATGAGCTTGCAGGAGTTATGGCGTCCATTGGCATCCCATGTGAGGATATACATGCTGGCAGGAAGCGAAGAGACATCGATGGTTTCAGGAATCTCTCCAGATTTCATCACGATGCCGTTTACATTAATCAATGTATAGGTGCCGGATAATGTTTCTCCGTCCGTATAGAACCTTATCACAGACTCCGACGGAGTATAAGTAATGATATAATCTTGGTCATCAGCGGAAATCCCCTGAATACCGGCTGTAACCTTCAACTCGTCGCGGATTATGCGCCATTGACGTGTGGTCTTCGAAACATTGTTTTCGTCATTATTCCACGATATGAACGGGTTGCCGTCGTCGGAACTTCCTCCTGAGTTATTCCAAGCAAGCCCCGTAATACGGTTGGCAATGACGTAGGCATCGCCGGAGGGCATCGGAACGAATTGCCAGTGCTGACGCTGCGAACTCTCGTTAGCATCGGATAATCCTAACTGTGACCCCGTCTGATAATTGTTGCCTGACAAAGAAGCGTTGTCGGTGATAGCTTTGCCCGAAGCGCGGTTGATGATCATGTAATAGCCGTTGCCTACGGACTTGATAGTCCACTGCTGGCTGTCGGTGCCGCTCACATACGTGTTGCCACAAAGTGAAGAGCCATCTGACGTAATGTCGGCACATTTCAAGGTGCTGGCATTGTGGATGCGGTAATAGTAATCCTCCTCAAGTTCGAAGGGAGGTGTCGGCACAGCCCCCGCAGCCTCTTTCGCGAAATTCTCGGTAAGGAAACTTATGCGGTCCTGCACGAAGGTACGGAGGAAATTGACAGTGGATGAATAGGTGCCGAAGATTTTATATTCGTCATATACACGTTTATGGATCGGCCAAAGTCTGCCGTCGAGCACCTGTGATGATTTCAGCTCCGCCTCCTTAGCATCAATAAATTTCAGCAGATGATCCTGCAGACCGTCGGCTACCATACTCTTCCATTTATCGTTGACTGCGTTGACAAACCACGGGTCTTCCCACATACGGCGCACCCACACACCCGTGAGGTCAGCTCCGAAGCCATCCTTGAGCACCATTCGTTTGGTCATGTCGCCTTGACGCTGGCAGTTGTTGAAGGCAATGTCGTAATCCCATAGCGGACCCCAATAAATCTTGGGATCATCCTGATTTTTATAGATATATGTGCTCCAGAATGCATCGGGGTTAGCCGTCATCTCCGAGGCCACATACCAGCTCACGAGCGTTTCCTCATCAACATATTGTCGGTAACCTGTTGCGGGATTGGTGAAGTCGGCGCTGAAGAGTGCATTCTCAAAATTCTGTATATAGTTGCGGATATAGTTCACCTGACGCTGGTCGATAATCTCATCGTCGGGCGACTTTACCGTAATCTTTACGCCTCGTGACGTGCGGAACCAACACGGTTCTCCATCGGCGAAACCGTCGACCTCCAGCAGATAACCACCCGTGATATTGGAATCATCGGTCATCGGATCTTCCTGTTCCACGATATCCACGCGTTTCTTCCTTACCTCGACTTGGTCTGAAATCTGATAGTTGCCGACGTATGTGCCGTTGAGCACTAAATCCACAAACTGCGCAGCGGCCGTAAACGGTTGACCGGCGAATTTACCGAGACAGGCGGCAAGGGCGTTGCGCATCAGGCTCTTGTCGGCATAATTGGCAAGCAGCGTCCAGCTCTTTGCCTTTGCATGGTCAGGACCCAAAAACTCCTGTTTCTTATCAAACTTGATTCGATAAGGTTTCTTCGCTAATCCCCATGTTGAATTACCACGGCCACGGATCCCGAGGGCATCATAATACGTCTCACCGTTTGCGTCGACATATCGCAACGTCGCCTTCAGATAAGTCTCCTTACTGGTGATCGACTGATGATTCTCCGTATCAATATACAGGGTAGGGAGATTCGACTTCTGCGGATAACTCTGCGCCGACGCGCCGAAGGCTACAAATGCAAGGGCAAAAGCGCCAACTAACTTACTAATGAATTTCACTATTACTTAAATTTAATTTTGCTACAAATATAAATATATTTCTTAACATTCCCAATCATTTAGCTTTATAAATGAAGCTAAAAGCTAATTTGCCATGACACGCGGAATGTATGTGCTCGATATCAATGGCTCTGCAATAAGAACCATGATCAAGTAAACCGTCTCCATCGACTGATACACTGTATAGATCGGGAAGCATTCGTTTTCCGATCCATTTTCATTATCTAACTGACAGCTAACGTCTAAGCCTCGAAGAGGCGAAACAAGACCCCTACCTCACACTCCGCGATGCTCCGTATGTAGTTACGATTAATACGCCTTTTCAGGGCTTTTTGCATCCTAAACTTTCACAAATATTTTTGATTCAAAACCAGTGGGTTTTGTTATGTTTCTTTAAGGCTTTAATCTCTTTAAATTAAAAATATTTAGTAGAAATTTTCTTTTTAGCTAAATTGTCTAAATAAGCATCATCAACCTCTTCATAAAAGGAATATACGATTCCTTCTCTATGCATTCTACCTGTTCTTCCACTTCGATGCAGATAAAACTCATAATTATAAGGTAATTCATAATTAATAATATGAC
>JAIEAO010000144.1 GCA_029071345.1 Muribaculaceae bacterium
AAAATTACGTTTTGAAATATTTTAAGGTTAAAAGTTTGTTTCATACGAAAATTTGATGTAAATTTACGCAAAATTTGAGCCTTAACGGGTTTCGTTGTGTGAAATTGCAGACATGATCTTGTGAATTTATAAACATTATACTTTGATAATCATAAGGTTGCGTTGTGTTTTGCAATGAATGACGAAATCTTACGGAAATAAAATGAAATTAACAGAAAAACCTTAAAATAAGAATTAACTTATCATCATGATCAAGAAACTCTTAAATGTTGCGAAAGCGAGCGTATTGGTAATGGCACTCACTGTTACCGTGGCAGGCTGTGGCGAAAATAATAAGCCCGACGACGGCGGTGGCAACAACGGCGGCTCAACCTCCTCGGAAATTGTGGTTACGCTCCCTACGACAGTCGATGTTGTCAAAGGTGAGAACTGCGTTATCACCGGTAAGAACAACCTTACCACCAGCGATATGATCTATCTCGAAAAAGATGGTAGACTCAGCACTTATTCTGTAGTGGAGGCTGATGCCGATCATTTCGCTTTCAAACTCCCCGATACATTTGTAGAGGGCGATTACAAACTTCATGTGAAACGTGGCGATCGCCGCGTTGCCATCGGTAACATCCGCATTAACGTCGTTGCCCGTCAGATTCAGATTGCTCAGGGCACCACAATCTACGGTGTGGTTGAGTCGGCTGAAGGTCCTATCTCCAATGTCGTTGTCAGCGATGGTATTAATGTCACCACCACTGATGCCGACGGCGTATATCAGCTTGCTTCCGACAAGCAGCTCGGTTATGTCTTTATCTCCGTTCCTTCGGGTTATGACTGCAAGCTCAACGGCGTCTTCCCCGATCACTACCGCCGTACTATCACTTCTGCATCGGTGCCCGAGAATCAGAGCTTTACACTTACAAAAGTTGACCAGAGCAATTACAAGATTCTCTTCTTGGGCGATATGCACGTTGCAAACCGCACGGTTAACAACGACCTCGGTCAGTTCCGTAAAGTCGCTGCGGAGATCAACTCCTATTATAAGACTCTTGGCAAGGTTTATGCAATCACTCTCGGCGACATGACCTGGGACCTCTACTGGTACGACCGCAATTATGCTCCCGCCGATTATGCGAAGACCATCAACGAGGTGCTTCCCGGTCTCCCGATCTTCCACACAATCGGTAACCACGACAACGATATGAAGGCCATCGGCAACTGGAATGCAAAAAGCCCCTTTGCTGCAAGCGTTGCGCCTCCATATTATTCATTCAATATCGGCGATGTTCACTATATCATGCTCGACAACGTGGATTGCTCAACCTATAATGGCGATGGAAGCCGCAACCACATCGAGGGTCAGATTTACGATCCCCAGTGGGCATGGCTTGCCGAAGACCTGAAATATGTGTCGAAAGATACCCCCATCTTCGTGATGATGCACGTTCCCGTGTTCTCCACTACGGGTGTCAACAAGTTTGGCAAGAACATGAAAGATTGCGATAAGCTCCTCGCAGCTTTCGACGGTTATAATCTCGTTCATTATGTTACCGGTCATACTCACCGCAGCTACAATATCGTTCCTGAGAACGAAATCACCGGCGGACGCAACATCTACGAGCACAACCTCTCGGCCATCTGCTCAGACTGGTGGTGGAGCGGCAACCTTACTCCCGGTCTCCTCCAGGCTACTGACGGCACACCCTCGGGCTATGGCGTATGGACCATCTCAGGCAAGGATATCAAATGGATCTACAAGTGCGCCGGTAAGGATGAGAACTTCCAGTTCCGCACTTACGACCTCAACAACATCGTCTTCACTAAAGATAAAGATGTGCCTAACCTCACCAATGCCAACATGATCAAGCAGTGGAATGACATTACGAAGGCTTACAATGGAGATCAGGTCGGTAAGAACGAGGTGCTCATCAACGCATGGCAGATGAACAGCCGCTGGACCTGCACCGTGAAGACCGCAGACGGCAAAGACCTCCCGGTAAGCACCGTGAGCGCATACGACCCTGTGCAGATTCTCGCGAACGCTACTCAGCGTATGAACAGCGCAAGCTGCACCAGCGCTCCGATCGGTACGCCCCAGAACCGTCACCACTTCTACAAAGTTGTGGCTCCCGATGCCGACACCGACCTCGTAATCACCGTTAAGGATGAGTTCGGCCACACATGGACCGAGACAATGGAGCGCCCGAAAGCATTCAACAAAGATGTCTATAAAATAGATATCAAGTGAGAAGTGAGAAGTGAGAAGTGAGAAAATGTAGGGACGCGATAAATCGCGTCCACTACGACAAAATAGAAACTCATCGCTCCAGACGCGATATATCGCGTCCCTACTGGAAGATGATCCTCTCAACTCTCAACTCTCCACTAAAGAGAAAACAACTAACATTTATTTATACTAATACCTACCTTATGAAACAAGTCAGCAGACTAATCTTTTTGCTGGTGGCCCTCATGGCCGGCCTCCCCGCTTGGGCGGCCGGCCGTCAGGTGACGGGTACAGTGACCGACGAAGCGGGTGAGCCGCTGATCGGCGCCAGCGTGTTGTTGGTTAACTCCCAGACGGGATGTATGGCCGACATTGACGGTAACTTTTCTCTGCAGGTTCCCGACGGAAACGTGCAGTTGAAAATCGCTCTCATCGGTTATCAGACTCAGACCGTGAAAGTGGGTCCGAAAGAGAATAATCTTAAGATTGTCCTCAAAGAAGATGCCCAGACTCTTGAAGAGACTGTGGTTGTCGGTTACGGCGTTCAGAAGAAAGTGAACCTTACAGGTGCGGTTGCTTCTGTAGACGGTAAAGCTCTCGAAGACCGTCCTGCAGCAAACATCACCAATATGCTTCAGGGTTCTGTAGCCGGTCTTAACGTTACCACTTCATCCGGTCTTCCCGGCTCATCAGCTTCTCTGAACATCCGTGGTCAGGCTTCAATCAACGGTGGTTCACCCCTCGTGCTCGTCGACGGATCAATCGGCGATATCGATAACGTTAACCCTAACGACGTTGAGTCAATCTCAGTTATCAAGGATGCTTCCGCAGCTGCCGTTTACGGTGCGCGCGCCGCATTCGGTGTGATCCTCGTTACAACCAAGAACGGTAAGGAAAATGATCAGAAAGCTACCGTACGTTACAACGGCCGTTTCGGTTGGCAGGAGCCTACGACAAGCAAGGAATATGAGAACACCGGTTTCTGGTCTGTATATCTCGTCAATAAATTCTTCGGTGCCGCTAATAGTGGTAGCAAATATATCCAGTATGATGACAATGATATGCAGGAACTTCTCGCTCGCGTAAACGACAAGACCGAGAATTCCGACCGTCCTTGGGTTGTTGAAACCACTAAAAGTGGTCGTGCAGCCTGGAAATATTATGGTAACAATGACTGGTATAACACTTTCCTCCGCGACAAATGGTTCTCACAGCAGCACAACGTGTCGCTGAGCGGCGGTTACAAAAAGATCCGTTACTTCGTTTCCGGTGGTCTGAATGCAGCTGACGGTTATATCAAATCAGATAATGAGAATTATCATAAATATAACCTCCGCGCTAAAGTTGAATTCCCCGTTAACAAATGGATCACTTTCAGCAATAATACCTCATTCTACGGCTCAGAATACGATTATCTCGGTTCTAAGGAAGGTGTGCTTCAGGGTCTTTCGCGTCACGCTCTCGCTTGTTTCCCTGTAACCAACCCCGATGGATCATACGTTTACAAGACAGATTGGTCTACATACAGCGTGGCAAACGGCCGTGGTGTCCTCCTCACCGAGGGTAAATCAAAACAGGTGGACCGCAAGACTGACTTCACCAACGTTACAGCCGTTAACTACAATCCTATCAAACAGCTCACCATCCACGGTGACTTCACTTACCGTTTCAACCAGAACCGTAATACCGGCCGCAATGTAAACATACCTTACCGCACATATCCCGGTCAGGCAATGCAGTATTACATCTCAGGTGCCGGTATCAATGACCTTGACGAGTCTGTAGGCACTTACAACTATTATGCTGTCAACGCTCTCGCAACATACAAGGATACGTTCAAGGATGCTCATAACCTCACCGTAATGGCAGGTTACAACTATGAGACCCGCAAATATAAGATGGTGTCGGCTTCTGCCGAGAATCTTATCGCCGACGATATGGCCGACTTCGACCTTGTCGGAACAAATGATAAGGGTGAGACTGTAACAAAGGTTTCCGGTGGTCAGAACGCTTACGCTCTGCAGGGTATCTTCGGTCGTATCAACTACGACTACTTAGGCAAATATCTCGTTGAGATCTCAGGCCGTTACGACGGTTCTTCTCGCTTCGCCAAGGGTCACCGCTGGGGCTTCTTCCCCTCCGGATCAGTGGGCTGGCGTTTCACGGAAGAGAAATTCATGGAGCCGCTTTCCACATGGTGGAGCAACGGTAAGATCCGTCTATCATACGGTACTCTCGGTAACCAGAACGTTTCCGACTACTATACCTTCCTCCGCAAAGTGGGCACAAACACACTCTCTAACTTCTATTTCGGCGAGGGTGCCTCTTTAGGACAGTATGCCACTCTCGGCTCTCCGATCGCCGGCGACCTCTCTTGGGAGACTACTCATCAGTATGACCTCGGTCTTGACCTCGGATTCTTCAACAACCGCCTCGCATTCACCGGCGACCTCTATATCCGCGACACTAAGGATATGCTTGCTCCCGGCGTAGACCTGCCCGGCGTGTATGGTGCAGATACTCCTCAGATGAACGTGGCCGACCTCCGCACCAAAGGTTATGAGGTGGCTGTGAACTGGAACGACTCATTCAAACTCTGGGGTCATGATTTCTCTTATGGCGTTGGTGTGAACCTTTCAGACTATAAGAGCACAATCACTAAATATGACAATAAAGATAAACTCTTCAGCAAAGACTATTACGTAGGTATGGAGCTTGGCGAGATCTGGGTTTACAAGACCGACGGTTTCTTCAAGACTGACGAGGAGGCTCAGGAATACACCTCTCGCATCGACCACAGCTATAACAATATGTCGAAATACGTCGGCTCAGGCTGGCAGGCAGGTGACCTTAAGTTCGTCGACCTCGATGGCGACGGTAAGATCGGTGTAGGCAAAAACACAGCCGACGCCCCCGGTGACCGCTACAAATACGGCAACTCGCTGCCTCACCTCAGCTATGGTTTCCGTGCCAATATCAGCTATTTCGGCTTTGACGTAAGTGCATTCTTCCAGGGAACAGGTAACCACTATCAGTATCCCAACGGTTATACTTACGACTTCTGGGGCGGTTACTCATGGTGCTACCTTTCATTCTATCCTTCTGACTTCAAGGATAAGATCTGGAGCGTAGACAACCCCGATGCTTATTTCCCCCGTGCTATGGGTTATCAGGCCACCGGTGGTTATCTTAAAGATGATTTCGCCAACGACCGATACATCCAGAACCTCCGTTACCTCCGATTCAAGAACCTTACTGTAGGTTACACTCTTCCGCAGAAGTGGACCCGCAAGGCTTATATGGAGAAAGTACGCTTATACTTCACCGGTGAGAACCTCTGCTATTGGTCTCCTCTGAAGAAAGCTTCGAAATATGTGGATCCCGAGCAGATCGGTACACACTCAGGCGAATCAAACAACATGGTTTATCCTTGGGCCAAGAGCTTTATGTTCGGTCTTGACGTAACATTCTAATCCTAACATCAGAATTCAAATGAAAAAGTTATTATATATCCCCATGGCGCTGATTGCATTGGCCGGTTTCACCTCTTGCGAGGATGCTATCGACTTGCAGCCGGAGTCAAAGATAGGTCTTGACGAGTATTTCAATACTGCAACCGACCTTCAGCTTTTCACCAACTATTTCTATCCTCAGGTTCTGACTCAGAACATGGATGGAAACCCCGCATTTGATAATATGGCCGACGACCTCTTCTCGTTGCCATTGTCAACTGAACTTCGTGCAGGTCAGAGCCGTTCCATTCCTTCATCGGGCGGCGGCTGGAGCTGGGGTATTCTGCGCCGCATCAACACATTCCTCGAATATGCTACCCTTGAGAACGCTGCAGCGAAGGGTATCGAGGAGGCCGATGCAAAAAAATATATAGGTGTCGCCAGATTCTTCCGCGCATATTTCTATGCCCAGAAAGTGATGCGTTTCGGCGATGTGCCCTGGATCGACCGTCAGCTCGAATCTGACGATCCGCAGCTCTATGCTCCCCGCGATTCGCGTGAGCTTATCCTGACCAAGATTCTTGAAGATCTTGAGTATGCTGAAGAGAATCTTCCCGTGAAAGAGAATGAGTCATCAGCTCCTTATCGTCTGACAAAGGGTGCGGCTCTCGCTCTGAAATCAAATATCTGTCTTTACGAAGGTACATTCCGTAAATATCACGGAATTCAACTCGATGGCAATGATTGGAAGTATTATCTCAACCAGTGCGTCGACGCTTCCGAGAAGCTTATGAGCGGCAAATACGGCAAATACAGCATCGCCAAAGTTGCCGGTAAAGCCGAAGATAACTACCGCGAGATGTTTGCAGCTCAGGATGCTAACAAAGATGAGTATATCCTTGCTGTGAAATATGATCAGGGTCTCGGTATCAAGCATAATGCCAACTCTTATTCAATCAACGCAACTCAGGGTCAGCCCGGTTACGCCCGCAAGTTTGTCTGCACCTATCTTATGAAAGATGGCTCACGCTTCACCGACAAACCCGGCTGGCAGACAATGCAGTTTGCCGAAGAGATGCAGAACCGCGATCCGCGTCTCCAGCAGTCAGTACGCGGTCTGAACTATCACCGTCAGGGTGCTACTGCCATTCTCGCTGCTGACCTCGGATGCACTGTGACAGGATATCAGCCCATCAAGTTCGTGACCGAATCCAAGATCGGCAACTATAGCTGCGACAAGAATAACGAGACAAGTAGCGACCTTCCCGAATTCCGCTATGCAGAAGTGCTTCTTAACCTCGCCGAGGCTAAGGCTGAACTCGAAACTCTTCAGCAGTCTGACCTTGACAACACTATCGGTAAGATCCGTGAGCGCGTCGGTATGGGTTCTCTCAGCATGGCTGCAGCAAACGCTAATCCCGATCCCTACCTGATGAACAGCGAGACCGGTTTCACCACTCTCCCCTCGGGAAGCAATCTCGGTGTGATCCTTGAGATCCGTCGCGAGCGCGGAGTCGAGATGGTTCAAGAGGGTCGCCGTTGGAATGACCTTATGCGCTGGAAATGCGGTAAGATGATCGATCAGTCGTTCACCGGTGCATATATCCCCGGCCCCGGCAGCTATGACTTCACTGGCGACGGCAAAGATGATTATATCTTCTATGCAAGCGGCACTGTGCCTCCAGCAGCCAATAATGGTGAGACTCTTCTTGAAATTGGTAAGGATATTTACCTTTCTGACGGTAATTCCGGTTATATCAATGGCACAAGAGATGAAAACCGTCAGGGATTCAATGAGGAGCGCGATTATCTCTATCCGATTCCTTCTAATGAACTTCAGCTTAATCCGAATCTCGTTCAGAACCCGAAATGGTAATTCGATTAAACTTTTAAATACTAATTAAAGAGATGAAAAATATATTTAAATATCTAATGCTGGCCGTGGTTGCAGTGTGCGGACTCTCACTGACCTCCTGCAATGACGACGACACCGATCTGTCGCGCAAAGTACTTGCCAGCGTATCAGTGCTCGAATATGACGGCGAAGCTCCGGGTGTAGAGCTTATTACCATCACCTCAGATGGCGACTGGTATGTAGAGGCTCCCGAATGGATCACAGTTACCCCCTCGAAAGGTTCTGTAGGTCAGACCGAGGTTGAGATTTCAGTCGCACCTAACTACCGCGACGGCTTGCTCGACAATCCCCGTAAGGTTAGTGTACTCTTCAAGGGACGTAACCTTGAAAGTATCGCATCAATTCTCGTTCGTCAGGGCGGTGACAAATTCCGCGATCCCGTAGATTACACAATCGATGATATGGAGGTTGCCGAAGATGAGACAGTGGTTTCTCTTCCTAATATGATTGTTACAGCCCTTACCGGCACCGGCTTTGTAGTTACTGATGGTGACCAGTATGTATATATCACCAACTTGGCTGACGGTGTAGAAGTTGCTGTTGGAGATAAGGTCAATATTGTAGGTGAGAAATTCACTAATACAATGAAAATGGCTTATGTCAATGGTGACCGAGTTTCAAAAGTGGGCACAGCTGCAGTTCCCGATAAAACTCCTGTTGACATTAATGAAACTCTTGACGCCACCAACGGTACCAAATATCAGTATGTAACTGTAACCGGAGACTATGATGGAGCAGGAGTAAAAGTTGGTGATAATATATGCAAAGTATATTTCATCGATGCTCTTGAATCAATGAATCTCAATGATTTGGTTGGACATAAACTGGAAATTATCGGTTACTACGCAGGAATGGCATCGCCGGTAGTTAACATTATTCCGGCTCAAATCATAGATCACGGTTTGAATCAGACTATCTATTTGTACGATGACTTCGAATATTTAGAGCCCTGGTGTGCAAAAGGAAATGAAGGTGGTGAAGGACCCGCAGCTGATATTGTGGGTGTTGATGGCTCATATACCGTTCAGCCGCAGATTTCATCTGCAAAATGTCTTGTAGACGGTAAGACAGCAGAACAAGAGCTATTGTCTCGAGGTTATTCATTCTTGAGATATCATGCAGATGGGTCAGCTGATGGAGATTGTATATATATTCAGCGAAATTATCTAAAATTTGGTAAAGGAAAATATCAGGGCGGTATTATCCTCCCCAAAATACCGGAATTGGGTGATGGTGTCGAAGCAGTTACATTGTCAATGGATATGTGTACACAACGACAGGGATCTGGCACATGGGATCCTACTGAAGTTGTAGTGATACTTGCCAATGGTGATGATGAAACAGTAATTCCAGTTCCTTATAAAAAACCTGCTGATGGAGCTAAATATGAATGGCAGCACATAGTAATGGAACTTCCCGGTAAAATTACAAAAAATACAACAATTACTATTCGACATGCCGATTCTCAGCTCAAGAGTACCAAGACATACAGATGGCACATGGATAATCTGATGCTGAGCGCAAATCCTAAGTAAAATACTGATTGAGTTTTTTTAATCCCGGGGTTCTCTATTGAACCTCGGGCTTTATTTTTATTTTTTTAATATTCTTCAAAATTCCCAATAATTCTTCTGTGAGTCAAAGATTTTATGTATCTTTACCATAGAGATTATAATAATTTAAAGTTAACCCAAAAATTTTTAAGTCATGAAAAAATTATTTTTCCTTTTGATGGCATTTTCCTTGCCACTCATCTTCTCTTCTTGCTCTTCCGATGAGCCTGTTGCAAATAATGAATTCCGCACCAGATCGAATAATGATTGGTGCAACACATATATAGAAGCTTTAGATGAATTAATGGAGGGTGGTTATGCAGGAGATGATGAAGTATCATTAGTACTACTAAGTTCTACTGATGCTCATAAATATCTGCCAGATACGGCTTATGATGAATTTGTAAAATTAGCAAAAGCATCCAATTGTAATAAATACCCTGAATATATTTGGGAAAAGACAGCTTATGTAGCTCAAGAAGGATCTGATTGGGTAATTGATAATAAGGGAAATTATTTATATCCTTATACAGTAAGAAATGTTTTATATGTATTATCTATTGATGAGGATGGTTTCTATTTTAAATATCTTCAACCTTATGGTGCTAATTCAGAATATATTTGGAACTATGATCCTAAATGATTAGATTATATAATGATGACATATTGA
>JAIEAO010000145.1 GCA_029071345.1 Muribaculaceae bacterium
TCTCTACATCACCGATATGCTCCACACCGACCTTCACGAATGCCTCGGTCACGGTTCGGGCAAACTCCTTCCCGGTGTTGACCCCGATGCGCTTAAAGAACACGGCTCAACTCTTGAGGAAGCCCGCGCCGACCTCTTCGCACTCTATTATCTCGCCGACCCGAAACTTCTCGAACTCGGAATCCTCGACAATCCTAATGCTTATCAGGCCGAGTATTACAAATATATGCTCAACGGTCTTATGACCCAGCTTAACCGTATCGAACCCGGCAAGGACGTAGAGGAGGCTCACATGCGCAATCGTCAGCTCATCGCGAAATGGGTGCTCGAAAACGGTAAGAAGAAAGCTAAAGGTGGTAAAGACGTGGTTGAGTTGACCAAGAAAGGTGGCAAGACCTATGTCAAGATCAACGACTATTCCAAGATGCGTGAATTGCTCGGTCAGCTTCTTGCCGAAGTGCAGCGTATCAAGAGTGAAGGTGATTACAACGCCGGAAACGCCCTTGTGCAGAAATATGCCGTAAAGGTAGACCCGAAACTCCACAAAGAGGTGTTGACCCGCTACTCTAAACTTGACATTCCCCCCTATCGCGGCTTTATCAACCCGGTTTATACCCCCGTTTACGATGCAGCCGGAGAAATCACTGACATCCAGATTTCTTATCCTGAGGATTACGTTCAGCAGATGCTCCGCCTCAGCCGCGATTATTCACCCCTAACTAAGTAAGTTAGGAATGAGGAATTAGAAGTTAGGAGTTATGGACACTAACATTCAAAACATAAAAAAAGAATTCTTCGCCTTTCGCAACGGCATCGTAGCGGATGCCCTTCGGAAGGCGGGAATGCCTTATAAGCTAATCTTCGGACTGCAGGTGCCGCAGTTGGCGCAGATAGCACGAAGTTTGGAACCGTCAATGGAGCTTGCCGATAAGCTTTGGGCCGACAAAGAGGTTCGCGAATCGCGACTGCTCGCTGCTTACCTCTTCCCTCTTGATCAGATGTGCGAAGAGAAAGCAATCGAACTCATGCGATCTGCGCAGACACCCGAAGAGAGCGATATGCTCGCCTTCCGCCTGCTCAAACGCCTCGCTTACGCTTACGAACTTCACGACGTAGTCCAATCCGACACCTCCATCCCCACCTTCGCAGTCGAATCCCTCAAGCGACACCTCTCCTAATATTAAAAGATTGTGGTGCGAACGCAGTGAGCACACTTTATACTTTATACTTTATACTTTATACTTCATACTTCATACTTTATACTTACCTTAAGCTATGACTATCCCAGTTACCCTTCTCACCGGTTATCTCGGTAGCGGAAAGACCACCCTCCTTAACCGGATACTGACAAATAAACGAGGCATCCGTTTTGCCGTAATCGTGAATGATATCGGCGAAGTCAACATCGATGCCGACCTTATCCAGAAAGGAGGAATCGTAGGTCAGGATGATTCCGGCGACCTCGTGGCACTGCAGAACGGTTGCATCTGCTGCACTCTGCGCACGGACCTCATCAAACAGATTTCTGACCTGATCGAGTCGGCACGTTTCGATTACATCGTGATTGAAGCCAGCGGCATCTGCGAACCCGCACCAATCGCGCAGACCATCTGCTCGATGGAGCAGATGATCAATCCCGCACGACCGGATATCGACCGTCCGCACCTTGATGCGGTAATCACCGTGGTTGATGCCTTGCGTATGAAAAGCGAATTCGGATGTGGTAAAAATCTGCAGAACGATAACATCGACGAGGATGATATCGAAAATCTTATCATCGAGCAGATCGAATTCTGCAATATAATCCTACTCAACAAGATTTCGGAGGTTACCAAAGAGGAAGCCGCTGAAATCAAGGCAGTAATCCGTGCCATTCAGCCGAAAGCGGAAATCATTGAATGCGATTATTGCGACGTGGATCTGGCGAAAATCATCAGCACCTCACGCTTCGACTTCGAGGATGTTGCCACCTCCGCCACATGGGTGCAGGAGATAGAGAAAGCCGCTCCCGAACAGGAGGAAGAGCATCATCATCATCACCACGAACATGATCATGAGCACCATCATGAGGAGCATGAGCACGGCCATCACCATGAGCATGAACACGGACATCACCATCACCATCACGATGAAGGGGAAGCGGAGGAGTACGGCATCGGCACTTTCGTTTACTTCCGTCGCCGCCCTTTCAACTTCGAGAAATTCGATCGTTTTGTCAATCTTGAATGGCCTAAGAACGTGATCCGTGCTAAAGGTGTGCTCTACTTCAGCCACAACCGCGATATGTCGATCCTCTTTGAGCAAGCGGGAATTCAGAAAAACATCAAAGAGGCCGGTTACTGGTACGCCACAGCCCCGGAAGAGGAACTGATGGTGATGATGGAGCGCGAACCCGGTCTGCGTCGCGACTGGGATGAGGAATACGGCGATCGTATGATCAAACTCGTATTCATCGGCCGCGACCTTGACCGCGAAGCCATCTCCGCCGCCCTCGACGCCTGCCTCGAACCGCGCTAACAACAACTCCCCTGCACGGCTTTCGCCGTGCAGGGGGTGTAGTTAAAAATTGGGATTATATCTCTAAATCATTCGTATTCATCCGTGCTGAGCGCTTTAGCGCTCAGTTTTCTTATTTCTTCTCACGTTCCTTCGCTGATTCAAGCGAAAACTTTACGGGAAGTGAAAACCAGGTGGCAACGGGCTTACCATCAAGCATTCCCGGCTTCCATTTAGGCATACTCCCGACTACGCGGATCGCCTCTTTATCGAGAGATTCCGTCTCACCCTTTTTCACCTCAACCTCGCTGATGGATCCGTCAGCTTCCACTACGAAGCCGACCACTACCAGACCTTCCTCATTATTCTTAATCGCCTCTTCAGGATATTTAATATTATCCCTCAGATATTCCATCATGGCACGCATTCCGCCGGGAAACTCTGCAATCTTATCAGCTGTTTTATGAACTTTACGCTCCTTCTTCTCCTCAGCAGCTGCTGCAACTTCCTCTTCAGCTACAACGGCCTTTTCAGTGACCGTAGCCTCTGTTTCTGCGATTATAACGCTCTCTTCAGGCAATGAAGCAACCGTCTCATTTACAGTAGGAGCTACGGCTTCGGTCAATTTAATTTCGGGCGTTGCGGAAATTTTACTAACTTTGTTCTCCGAATCGGTTGCGAAAGTTACCTCCGCAAATGAATCCAACACTCTCGCAACGGCGGGGATCGAGGTTGCGAAACAGCCCGCTGCCAATGCCGGCGCGAGCAACAGGGCGCTCATGCGGCGCACTGCTGATGACTTTTCTTTGTACATCATAGTTACACGTATTCTATGTTAAATTCCAAATAATTTTGGGATTTTTTTGTTTATAAGGGGTTAAATTTTGAATTTAGACGAT
>JAIEAO010000146.1 GCA_029071345.1 Muribaculaceae bacterium
ATAAGAACACACTTGTTATCTAGGTTCGTATTGCAAAAATTCTAATTTATCGCCTTTATTTTAATAAGTTACCTCATTTCTGCAATTCTAGACCACAATCTAAGAAAATTTTAAAGTTTTTCCTATCATCATATATTACATTAAGCATTATTTCTCCATCTTTATCTAACATAATTCGCTCAAATCGTATTGATTTATTAAAATATTCCTTTAAATTTAAAATATTTATTTTCTTTTTCTCTTTTTCCATGCCTCTTTCATAGATTTACTTATATTATTTTTATGTTGCGGGCTAAGACTCCTATCTTTTAAGGCTTCTGAAATCTTTCGTTTGTGTATGGCAAGTTTCTTTCTGCCTCTCATTGAGAGACTGATTTTGTGCTTTGTAAATTCATTCATTATTCGGTTACTTATTTACTATAAATAGTGTCATAGTAGATAAGTAGACCAATTATTTAAAAATTTTTTGAAAAAATTTTACGCGAAACTGTTTTTACTAGATAAGATACCCTAAAATAAGTCCTCAAATTCGAGTTCTCTAGCCATTCAATCTAAAAACACTACTAGGCAATTTCGACAATCAATTTAACCCACTTTATTATGCAATTGGAATGACACTTTTGTTATACTTTGAATATCCTTGATCTTTACGCCATCTTTTTAATGTAGAGATACTTATTTTAAGACCATTTGCAGCCATAAGCCTTATATTTTCTATATCACTTAAATCAGGACGATAAATCTCTGCAATTTTCTGCGCTCTTATCTGTTTTCTAGCAATATTGCTTGCAGCCTTTGTGTTTATCCCCATTTCTTTTGCAGCCTCGACGTTCACGCTGTAACTTGAATATGACTTTATCCTTTTTGCAAGTAGGGAGTATTTTGAAATATCTGTATTATAGGCTTTTAGAGCCATTTTGGCTACTTCAACGCTGCTTAAATTGAACTGCTGCTGATGATTCTCTTTTAAGAGATGGAATATTAACGATTCTATCGTACTTTTGTGCTGGATCATGCGTATCATCGCATTTATGAACAACAGCCTTTTCAGATATTCACGTGATGCGCCTTTATATTCCTTGCGCTTTATTACAAATTGGGTCGTAAATAATTTTGCGGGCTGAGAACACTCTAAAAAATTCGCTCCATATTTTTCTGAAAGAACATCAAAACAATTCGTCAGAGAATCCCGAAAAAATGCTAGTTCATTTATCCTATATGTTGATTTTGCTATCTCCGCAATATTAACTGGTACATATTTTCCTAATAGATTACCGTCTCTTACCTCTCTAATATGCTTTGCCAATGCTTCATACCCCCTTATTTCTATCCCTATATATTTGAAAGAAAATGCTGCTCTTCGGTGGCGTGCCTTGTTTCGCTCATGGTCGTGTTTTGATAACTTCCTTGTCCTACGGTTCATGATTGTGGGAGACCACTGGATATTATTTCTAAGCATTTTCCCCATTCTTGTGCTATCTGTCTTTAGGTATATGTCTTTTCCCTCCGCTTTGAAAATGCCCCCTAAAAGATTCACAATCATGCTTGACAACCCTAACCCTTGAAATTGCCTTAGAACCACAATCCGATGGAAAATTAGGGCGTTTCCACGTCCTTTCATAGGCATAGATAACAATGACGCAAAAGCCCCTATAACACCATTTATTTTAAACATAAAGCAACTTGCCCCACTGCATATTCCTTTCAAGTAATGTAGGCTCTCAAATTTATCATATTCTCTCCGCTCACAGCGGCAAATCTCTATTTGCTCGGTTACAAATTGCATCGTTCAACCTATACGCTTGATTAATCTGGAAACACTGCAAGGTGTAAATAATTTCTCGTTCATTGTCCTAAAACCCCCATCGTTGAGGTGCTTTGCAATCTCTGTCAGGCTACAAGTCTGTTTTAATAATAATCTAATTACCGCTAATGCTTTAACATTATTGGGGTGATTCAACGATTTATTTTTATTGCTCTGGCTTGCTTTCGCTCTGTCTTTATCTGAAAATGAGGCGTTAGGTCTGCCTAACTTTTTCCCTTGCGCTGCCAATTGTTCACGCTTTACCGCTAACGCTGCTTTTGTTCTCTGGCTGATTAGTTCCCTTTCTTGTTGCGCGAGACCAATAAATATGGCTAACGTGAGCGTGTTGAATTGGGGGAGGTCGCAGGCTACAAATTCGACTCCGCTATCTTTCAGAGAAAATACAAAAGACACATTTCTAGAGAGCCTATCCAATTTTGCTATGATAAGCGTTGAATTAGTCCTTTTGCATTCAGCAATGGCACTCAGCAATTCTGTGCGATTGTCACGCTTGCCACTCTCATGCTCGCTAAATTCTGCAATTATGTTAGCGGAATCAATATTGCGGAGGTAATTTGCTACGGCTGCACGCTGTGCATCGAGACCTAAATTTTGCTTGTTAGTTGAAACCCGATAGTATGCTATGAAATTTGCCATATTCAGTTCTACATTTTTAATTTATACTGCAAATATACTAAATATCAGGAGTTTAACGAACGTTTGAGAGATGAAAAATTAATTGTTTAACAAATATTAACATTGTAACTATTTGCAATACAGGGACTTTGATGTATTTTTGCATAAACGCCGACAAAAAACGTCGACTAATTCACATAACACACTGATAATCAGAGGCAGTTGCAACACTGGCAGTGTCGAGGTGAGCGGTTCGAGTCCGCTATACTCCACACATCATTCCCAACCAAGCCTCTGCCACCCAGAGGCTTTTATTCTACATATATGAAACTGATTGAACTGAATATGGAGAAGATTGCTGCCTTATGCCGGAAGTATAAGGTTGCTAAGTTATGGGTGTTCGGTTCGATTCTTACACCTCGATTCAACGACAACAGCGACATAGATCTATTGGTAATTTTTGATAAAACAAAAATTGCCTTGCTCGATATGGCCGATGTATTTTTTGATTTCATCTATGAACTTGAAGATTTGTTTGGTCGTAAAGTTGATTTAACTGATTATACAGCCATTAAAAATAAATACTTCAAAGAGGAAGTAGATGAAAAAAAGCAATTATTATGGACCGCATAATTAAGAAATCGCTTGAAGATATCGTTCAAGTTATAGATGAAGTTGATTCGTTTTTTGAACCCGGCCAAAGACGATTTGATTATTATTTATCGAATACTTGTGTTCGCAGGGCTATACAAATGAACATTTCTATAATAGGTGAGGCCGTAAATCGTATATTAAAGATTGATCCGGAACTACCTATCACAGCTGCCCGAAAAATTGTATCTACTCGCAATTATTTGATACACGGTTATGATAGTCTTGATCATGATGTAATTTGGGGTATCGTAATCCGACATCTTCCATTATTAAAAGAGGAGGTGTTGACACTTCTTACCGAATAAATAATTTGATATTTAATTAATTGGGAATAACTAAGAAGAATTTAAATGAAACTGATTGAACTGAATATGGATAAGATTGCTGCCTTATGCCGGAAGTATAAGGTGGCTAAGTTATGGGTGTTCGGTTCGATCCTTACACCTCGCTTCAACGATAATAGCGACATCGATTTTTCTGTAATTTTCCATTATGATCAAATTGAAGATTTGTTTGTCACATTTTTTGATTTCATCTTCGATCTTGAAAAATTATTAGGGAGAAAAATTGATTTAGTTGATGAAACTGCAGTCAAAAACAAATATTTTAAAGAAGAGCTCGACTCTACAAAACATCTGATTTATGGATGATCCAACTACAAAATATTTAAGAGATATATTGAATTCTATAGAAAACATAGAATTATTTTGCATGTCTCGACCTAAAGAGTTTAGGGTATTCTGTGAGGATATTTGTTTTAGAAGTGCTGTTCAATGGGAAATAGCGATCATTGGTGAAGCTATGAATCGAGTATTGAAAATCAATCCCGACATCCCTATTACAGACGTACGCAGAATCGTTAATACTCGAAATTTCCTGATTCATGGATATGACAGTCTAAAACCAGATTTAATCTGGGCAATAGTTGTTAATCACCTCGCGTTGCTCAAAGAGGAGGTATTGAAACTTCTTAACAAATAAATAATTTGATATTTAATTAATTAGAATTGCTATGAGGAATTTTAATATATCGTTTACGAGTTGCGGATTGCTGATCGGTCTGGGTCTTTTATTACTTGGCACTCAGGTTCGCAAAGGTTTATCAAGCATATCTGATAACCAGCGCGTGGTGACCGTCCGCGGTCTTTCGGAAAAAGAGGTTAAGGCTAATAAGGTCACATGGCCCATCGTGAGCAAGGAGGTTGGCAATGACTTATCTACTATCTATTCAAGCTTAGAAAGCACTAATTCCGCTATCCTCTCTTTCCTGAAATCTAACGGAATCTCAGATGCCGAGATTTCTGTCAATCCTCCGCAGGTGATCGACCTTCAGGCAGACCGCTACAGTTCGAATACGCAGCCCTATCGCTATAACGTCACCAATGTCGTGGTCGTAACATCGTCACAGGTCGAAAAAGTTAATCAGCTTATCCAAAAGCAGACAGAACTTCTGAAAAAAGGTATTGCTATCGTCGCAGGTGATTACCAGTATCAGACCTCTTACGAATACACAAACCTCAACAGCATCAAACCCGGCATGATTGCCGACGCAACACAGAATGCGCGTGAGGCAGCAAAGAAGTTTGCTGATGATTCCGACAGCAAGCTCGGCAAAATCAAGACAGCCTCTCAGGGTCAGTTCTCGATTGAAGACCGCGACCAATATACTCCTTACATCAAGCGTGTTCGCGTTGTCTCCACAATCGTTTACTATCTTAAAGATTGATACTGATCAACAACCGCTAATTAAAAAAAGAGCGTCATTCGGAATAATTTCAGTTGCAACACCATTAAAAGGTATGATATGATAAAACCAACTCTTTTCCTTAAGTCTGCCATCGCAGTGATAACGGTACTTACTTTATCATTAAGCGCTCATAGTAAAAAAGAAAACAATGATCAGACAATTACGGCTAAAGTATGGTTTAAAGACGGAAGCGTCTACGAGGGCCCGCTTCTTAAGCATTGGCGTACTTATAGACAAACATTTATGATGCCCGCCCATGATTTTCATATAGCGGGCCCTGACGGCAAGTCTATGAAACATGGTGCAAAGGACACGGATTCTATAATGATAACCGGTAGTACACACCCGGATTTCAAGGCTGGAGACTTCTATGTATCGTTTAATGGCCAGACCAATACTCTGGGCGGCCGCAAAATTCACAAGTTCCTTAAACGCGAATATGCCGGTAAGAATGCAGACATGTGCAAACTCACATATATGGGCAACTGCACGGTTAGTGGCAAAAATATGGATCAACTCATGGAATATTGGCTCGTAAGATTTCGTGACAGCGGTCGGGTTTCAATATTTTTTGACAATCCATTGCAGAATGGATGTAACAGACCCAGAGGTTCTTGTATTAACAATGTAATATCAAAAATAAATCCCGAACTTACCAAGGCTATAGAATCACACTTCTTTCCTGATAAAGAAACCGGCCAGGAATCAATTCTTGCTATACAAAAGGATCCTATGGTCTATATCAATTTTATAGACTCCTATCTCACCAATAACCCCACGTCATCCAATTAAAAGGAGGACTGATGAACGTCTATACATAATGCGCCCCAAAAGTTTTGTATCAAACTTTTGGGGCGCATCTCAATTTAGCACTTTTCTGTTTTTTGCTCTTTAATGAAGCGGAATATCGTCGGAAGATTGCATCCGATGAAATTACCTATTATCGATAATACCCACAACCCTATCGGATATTCCTTAGCCACGCAATAATAGGCGATGTCTGCAACGCAGTGAGGGAAACCGCTCATCACGAACGTGGGGATACCCAACAGAAGCGGTATCCACTGCCCTTCCCTCGCGCTCTTCACACTAACCGTCATAATCAGACCTGTAAGTATCGATGGCAGTATGATACCGAAACCGGCAGCCTTGCGCGCCTCCACCAATTTCATAGCAGCTGGCATAACAGCCTCAACGCAGCAAGACATATAGACGGCAAGCACCACACCAACGGCGTTGTAAAACAACATCGGAACCAACTCGAACCATTCCTTGCGCGTACCTGCAAAACCGGCTTTCCCCGTAAAGAGAATCCACTTATTCCAAACGATAGCCGAGAGAGCAAACGCGAAGAGCGAGGCACCGATGATACCACCCGATTTAAGATTGCAGATAGCGGCGATACCTATAGCCACCCCGGCAAGAACACTTAGATAGACTTTTTTCATCCTTAATAGAGATTACGGCATCACGCATCGGCAACGCCTCCTGTTTCAATTTTGCCGTAAAATTAATAATATTCCTCCACTCCCACAAATCCCCACTCGCAACGCTTTTACACACTGACTATGTGCTGCAGCCGATTAATTTCGCAATGTTAACAAAGTTTAAAGACTTGCTGCAATATAATTGCAGTAGAATTTATTAGCTTTGCAAAATGAAGCAGAAAAAGACAACTATTATAATTGAAAACGGAGAGGAAGTTGAGGCTTTGGCTCCGATGATATTATCTGTTAGCCGTGCCACTGACATTCCGGCTTTTTACACAGAATGGTTCTTTCGTAGACTGGAAGCGGGATATTCCAAGTGGATGAATCCTTTCAATGGTGCCGATTATTATGTGTCTTTTCATAATGTCCGATTCATTGTGTTCTGGTCGAAGAATCCGGCGCCGTTGATACCTTATATTCCCATCCTCAAAGAAATGGGTATCGAATGTTATATCCAATATACACTCAATGACTATGAAGCCGAAGGATTAGAGCCTAACGTACCCCCTATAAACCAAAGGATAGCGACATTCAAAAAATTAGTGGAACTTTTAGGTAATAATTCCGTGGTGTGGCGCTTTGATCCGATGATTCTCACTGATAGAATTGGCATTGACGCTTTATTAAGAAAGATTGAAGGAATCGCGAATGAACTTAGGGATTATACAGACACCTTGGTTTTCAGTTTTGCCGATATATCTTCATATAGAAAAGTTAAAACTAATCTCGATTATTCAGGAATCAACTACAAGGAGTGGACAGAGGAAACTATGCGCGAATTTGCCAGTAAGTTATCATTGCTTAATGAGCAGAAAGGTTGGAACTTTAAACTCCGTACATGTTGCGAAAAAATCAACCTCGAGGAGTTTGGTATTTTGCATAATCGCTGCATTGACGATGAACGGATAGTAAAACTTGCGTGGCATGATGCAGACCTGATGCGCCATATCGGATGGGAAGTAAAAGAAGTTGGGAATATCCTCTTTGGAGAAGAGAATATCCATGATTCTGCATTGCCATTACCAGATAATAACTATGCGATGAGATTATATAAAAAATCACTTAAAGACAAAGGCCAGCGACAATTCTGCGGATGTATCCCGGCAAAAGATATCGGCCAATACGACACCTGCCCGCACGGTTGCCTCTACTGCTACGCCAACACCACTCCCTCCTCCGCCCATCGCAATTACCTCTTCCACAACCCCGCATCAGAAACCATAAAATAACTTAATTCATTATATAAATGAAATTAAACGTGCTTTTTTTCGTTATATATTTGTATGTTGCAAAAATATTAGTAACTTTGCATGTAACTTAAGGGTAGTTTCCCCATAAAGAAATACTTCGAGTGCGCAAGCAACGATTTTAGGGGCTGGGGTGTCTCCCGGTCGGAAAAGGGTTCTCAGTTGAGATTCCCTTTTTTTATTTGTCCGGAAATATCTTTAATCCCAGCATCTTCCCATTGCTCTGATAAATATTGGGAGCAATGACATCAAACGCTATATTAGTTTTTTCAGGATTCATAACATATCGAGAAATTGGATATGCAATTAAATCAGCAATTTGAAGCCCGAAAACATTCTCTTTCTTATGGCTAAATCTGAAATTATCGATATGTTCATTCAAACGTTCCGGGGTTATATAATGCATTCCCGTTGCTAAGAGTCCATTGAAATATTGTAGCAGAGAGGCATCTTCTCGTTTACCCCGGCGTTCCACTATAATATTTATCTTTCCACCATTTGCATTTAAATCATCAATACAGAAAATACTTCTTTGCAATACATATTTTAGTGCCGTACCATATACATCAGCTTCAACACCATGCTTTCTAATACATTCTTCTTTTAATACTGAGCAACAGATAATAATATATATATCTTGTTGACCCAATATTTCATTAACCCTTGAATAGAAACGTTGTTTGATTTCATTATTAAATAGAATCTGAAAATGTTTCTCGCATTTTCTTATGTCTCTTGAATGCAAGATAATATCTGTATTATTCCAAAACTCCCTTTTCAAATTATCAATAGAAAACTTCAATCTGTTAATTTTCTTTACAGGAATCAGAATCCCACATAAAGTAAATATGGGAAAATTACGATCATATGTGGCGAGATAATGATCGCCACATTCGTCTATATATAAATTATATCTTTCTTGAGGGTTCATCTTTGAATCAACTGCAAAGTTAAAAAATTATTAGAACTCGGTGTTCTTTCATCCACAATTTTTTTCTAAAAAAAGTAGGTGAAAAATTTGGTTTATAATATAAACCTTATTAACTTTGCATCCGACCAGAGAGCGGAGTCGCGCGACCGCTCTTTTTTTAATCAAAATGGTTTATAAAATAAACCAAATGTAAAACCCTAAAAAATCCCGTAAAATGGAAGAAAGAAAATTAACTGAAAAAGAGAGCCTCGAAGTGATAACTTCGATGATCGCCCGTACGAAAGCCCGCTACTTCGGCAGTGGCAACATCCTATGTATGTGGGGCTATCTCGCAGTATTTGAATCAATCCTGATATGGATACTCCTTGCCTACACTCATCAAAATGTGTGGAACTGGCTTTGGTTTGCCATTCCCGTCATTGGTATGCCGGTAACGTTCGTAATGCGCCGCCGCGAAAAAAGAACCTATGGTGCAGTAACTTACTCCGACAAAATCACCTCACGACTATGGTCAATATTCGGAATCTCGGAAATCGTTTTAACCTTAATTTGCCTCGGATTCTCACTCATTGGTGGGATCAAATGCTGGACTGCAATGCTTGTCTATACACTTATTGCCGCTCCTGTTGCTGAAATAGCACAAGGAATGATTGTTAAGGAAAAATCCTTAACATGGGGCGGAATTGTCGGATTAGCAGTAGGAATGGTTACGGTATGTTGCGTGGTTGGTAATATTCCTCTTTTAGCCAAATGGTTTATGCCTCTTTTCATTCTCTTCTGGGTTGTAATGATGATTGTTCCCGGTCATATAATTAATCATAAAACGAAGCATCAGAAATGAAAGAATTGAATCCGCTTCTACATTCGCAACTCCGGCTTGCCATAATGTCCATTCTGATGAATGTGGAAGAAGCTGATTTCGTGTATCTCAAGGAGAAAACCGAATCCACCGCCGGAAACCTGAGCGTGCAGATCGACAAACTTTCTTCCGCCGGTTATATAGCGGTCGAAAAAGGGATGTCGGGCAACCGACCGCGTACCTCATGCTCAATCACAGCTGAAGGGATAAAGGCATTTGAAGAATATGTGGATGCCTTGAAATCCTACCTCAACCTATAATCTTATAAAATTCAGAAGGGTCGTCATCATCGCGATGTCGACCCCTCTGATTTTAAAATCGATTCTTCTACATACTCATTTCAATGCTTCGATTTTGGCAATGGTAGAATTCGGTGACATATCTATACCGTAGAATAGATGGCTACTTTGATAACCCATAAAGTCGATATATTTTAGGATAAGAGCATACTTACTTTGGGTATTCGTCATATCAATATTACCATTATTATCAAAGCATATAGCTTCATGATGAGCTATGCGATTACGAAAAGTTTTTATCTCTTGAAGTTCATTGAACACCGCTCGTTGGCCTAATCCGGCTGTGCGATTCGGAAATATGCGCAACAGATTTTGACCTCCTAATCGGTAAGGTTTACGCGTGAAGAGATGCGTCCAAAAGCCGAAAGATACCGACGAAACTACACGGTCGTTTGTATATCGTCCGTTTTGCCTCAATGTGGTTATAATCCGAAGCACCTCATTTTTCTGAGGTGCGTTTTCTATCATGCCGCCACTTTGCATCTGGTTCTCCACCCACTCCGAATCATTAAAGACAACTTTATAGTGATCGTTTATAGCATTGCGAAGAACAACCTCGAAAATATTCAATATACCATAAAACTTTTGGCATAACTTTACATTATGTCTATATAGCGTCATTGCTTTGGTAGTGTTACCACCGCACGCTACTAAATATTTGTTGAGGCGAGCGGGAGAGAACGCCTTTTCATACTCGGAATATTTCACTTCAGGATTTTTAACTTATTGCGAGTTGCAAATTTACGAAAATATTCCTAACTTTGCAATGGAATCCCCCGAGTGTCCCTGTCTTATGACAAACCTCGGGGTTTAGTCTTTTATAACCGCTCCTAATCCAGGTACACTTCTTTATCTTTTTCTCAGCATTCTATCACGACTGCTCTTAATCCTCACACTATGAGCAGTGTCTTGAAATCCTACCTCAACCTATAATCTTATAAAATTCAGAAGGGTCGTCATCATCGCGATGTCGACCCCTCTGAATTTGAACTATTTTACCTAAATTACCTTATGAAACTTCTTTCTTTAATCTATTTATTAACTAACCTGTTTATGAGAAATTTACGTTAATGTACTCGTGATTTTTCTTTTAAAGGGTAGCATTTGCACGGGCTGACTCAGCTTTGCGCTCGCTGCGGACCTTCATGTCTTTAAGGTTACCTCTGCGGTCTGCTTTCATCATCTTGCCACCTTTGCGGTCTCCGACGCGAGCTGCCATACTTTTTCCGTGACCTTTCTGACCACCTGTCATCACATAGTAATTCTCAAGGTAGGTGATCATCTGATCGGAATTGAGAATCTCACCGAGATCCTTGATGTATTTGCTACGGAGCGCCTTGTTCTGAGCACGCATATTGAAAGTGGTGTCATGGTTCTGACGAGCAGTCTTGGCTGCCTGTTTCAACTCCTGGCGTGAAGTCTTTGCAGCTCCGTTAAGAGCTTCGATTCTTCCTTTCTGCTCGGTGGTGAGGTTGATTCCCTCGAACAATGCTGCCTGACGGGCTGCCTGTTTCTTAGCATCAAATGCCTTGCGGTCTCCTTTTTGCTTACCTGCTTTGTCTCCTTTAGCGCATTTCTTTGCCACGCATTCTGTCTTGTTAGCACATTCTGTGTTATTCTTTGCATTCTGCGCAGCTGCGCTAAATGATACACTGGCTATTGCCAAAAAAGCTAAACCTAAAATTGTCTTTTTCATATCTGTCTTGTTTTGTTTGTTTTTAAATTTTACTTCTCACCATTGATATCTAATATCTAATATCTGTTATCTGTTATCTATTATCTGATATCTAATCCCGGTGAATTTAATTACACTTTTAAGACATTCAAAAAAACGATAGGTTTAACCGGCTTTGATTCTTTAACTCTTCTTAAACTTTATGTTAACAAGTGCTACATTAGGAATCTGCGGGTAATGTTGTCATAGCAGTCGATGCGACGATCGCGCAGGAAAGGCCACCATCGGCGTACATCCTCAGAACGTCCGAGATCCACTTCCACGATCTCTTCAGCCGGCGCATTTTCCGGAGCTTTAAAGAGGAACTCACCCTGCGGACCGGCCACGAAGCTGGTACCCCAGAAGTCGATACCGGAGGTCTGTCCCGACGGGTCTTCCTCGAATCCGCAACGGTTTACGCTTATTACCGGCAACCCGTTAGCCACAGCATGACCACGCTGCACTGTCACCCAAGCCTCGCGCTGACGATCTTTTTCATCCTGCGGATCGTCGGGATTCCAACCTATGGCAGTGGGATATATCAACATATCGGCGCCTCGCATAGTCATCAGTCGTGCTGCCTCGGGATACCACTGATCCCAGCATACCAGCACGCCCAGACGGCCAACAGAAGTCTCTATCGGTTCAAAACCGAGGTCTCCCGGTGTGAAATAGAATTTCTCATAAAAACCGGGATCGTCAGGAATGTGCATCTTGCGGTACATTCCGGCCACGGTGCCGTCAGATTCGAACACTACGGCCGTGTTGTGGTAAAGACCGGGTGCCCGACGCTCAAAAGTGCTTGTAACGATCACCACATTATTGTCACGGGCCGCATTGCCGTAGAATTCGGTAAAATCACCGGGCAATGTCTGGGCAAGATCAAAGTTGTCGACATTTTCTGTCTGACAGAAATATAACGAATCATGCAGCTCCGACAGCACAACAAGACGCGCACCTTCGGATGCAAGATTCTCAATAGCGGTAAGATTGCGTGCGCGGTTCACATCCATATCCTCCACAAAAGAATGCTGCACGATACCCACAGGCAATATATTATTAATCTTTGTTTTCATATATAGTTTATAGTTACATTTTATTGCAATTATCTCTCAACCCTCAACTCTCCTTTCTCAACTCTCAACTTCAAACGGCAACTGCATTGTGGCGCAATGCAGCGATCCATGCTGCTTAATCAGAGTAAGGCAACGCACCGGCACCACTACGTGTTCCGGAAATGCCACTTTAACCGTGAAGCAGGCGAGCTGATCATTCTCCGGCTGGTCATAGACGGGCATGAATATATGAGTGGGAGTGACAAGGTAGTTGGCATAAGAAGCCGGAAGCCTCATCCCCTCCTCATCATAGATAGGAGACGGCAACGGCAATTCAACCAAATTGTAAGGTTCACCCTCAGGCGTACGGAACATCGTAAGCTGAGCGCGCATCTTCAGCAATTCCTCAAAATGCGGATCATCCATATCGCGACATCCAGTGAAGAGGATGGTATCATTGGGAGCCATCCGACAGAGCGTGTCGATATGTGAGTCGGTATCATCACCGGCAAGAGCACCGTAATCGAGCCAAAGCACATGATCAGCACCAAGTCTGCGGTGCAGGATTTCGTTAAGTTCGCGCTTATCCTTACCGCCGTTTCTGTTCGGCGAACAAAGACATCGGCTCGTGGTCAATACCGTTCCGCATCCGTCAGTATCCACCGAACCTCCTTCGAGCTCAAAATCGCGCTCGTTGCTGTAGACACCTTTGTTAAACGCCCCCATCTCGTTCAGATGGAGATTGACAAGATTATCCTTATCCGATGCGAATTTCAACCCCCAACCGTTGAAACCGAAGTCAAGAGCGCGAAGTCTCCCCTCACGTTCCACCGACAGCGGACCGTAATCGCGTGTCCATGTATCGTTATACTCTGTTTCAATCAGGGTCAGATTCTTATCATTGCAATCTTTCAGCAACTCTTCCGCACCTTTCCTGTCGGCGGTAAGCACTACGCAATGCACTCCGTGCGAGGTCAACGCACCTATAAGCTCGCGATATTGCTCGCGGGCTTCCTCTAAAATATAATCCCAGTCGGTGTGAGATTCCGGTAATGCCAGAAGCACTCCCCGGCAGCTTTCCCACTCCGCTATAAATCGAACTTTCTTATTCATATCTCAAAAATAACAACTAATAATGAAATATTGAAAAGATTCTTAAAAATTTTTATTATTTTCGCGTGGAATACTCTCTCCGCTCTAATTTTTAGGAACCCTGAATTTATGGCAAATCATAATACTGTAGAAGAATTTTCAGCTGTAATTTCCGTCTGCCGCGACATCTTTGAAAAGAAACTCAAGGATTACGGCACATCCTGGCGCATCATGCGCCCGTCAAGTCTGACCGACCAGATCTTCATTAAGGCGCGACGCATCCGTTCGCTCGAAGAAAAGGGTGTGGAGAAAGCAGCGGTCAATGAAGGTATAGAGCCGGAATTTATCGGCATCGTCAACTATTGCGCCATCGCTCTGATACAGCTTCAGCTCGGAGCCGGCGAACCCATTCCTGCCGGAGAGGCCATCAAGCTCTACGACGAGCAGGTGAAGAAAGCCACTGCGCTGATGATGAACAAGAACCACGACTACGATGAGGCGTGGCGCGAGATGCGCGTAAGTTCGTTTACCGATATCATCCTGCAGAAACTGATGCGCACCAAAGAGATTGAGGATCACCACGGCAAAACACTTATCAGTGAAGGAGTGGATGCCAATTATATGGATATGATTAACTATGCCCTCTTCGCTCTCATCAAGATCCGTTTTGCCTGACCCCTCGTCGCGGACAGCACAGTGGCTCACATGGATTGTTCGTGAGCTGACGGCGTGTGTCTTTATTTTCTCAGGCTTTGTCAAGGCTATCGATCCGTGGGGCACGCTTTATAAAGTGCATGATTACCTTTCGGTCATGCACCTTGACCTATGGCCGAACCTCGTGACCGTAGGTGTATTCTTCCTTTGCGGCATAGAGTTCATGCTCGGTGTTTTCCTCGCTTCGGGATCCTTCAGGCGCGGCGTGTCGGTGCTGACACTACTCTTCATGGCTTTTATGCTTCCTCTCACTTTGTGGATAGCGCTCTTTGACCCTGTGCCCGACTGCGGATGCTTCGGCGACGCTCTGATACTCTCCAACTGGGAGACTTTCTGGAAAAATGTGGTGCTGACGGTCTGCGCGCTGTGGCTGGTAATCTATAACCGCCACTGCCGGTGTCTGATAATGCCTGCTCTTCAGTGGTTCGGTCTGATGGCCACTGCCCTCTTCATATTCATCATCGAACTTATAGGCTATATTTATCAACCGCTGATCGACTTCCGTCCTTACCCCATCGGCTCTGTAATCGCGCTTGATGGAAAGGAAGATTCCGATGACGACGAACCAGAATTTACATTTATCTACAGCAAAGACGGTGTGGAAAAAGAATTCTCGTTAGACAGCTTGCCCGATGAAGAAGAGGGATGGGTATTTGTAGATAGAAAAGAACTCAATACCCGGCAGGAAGTCTCGAAATTGGCGTTGAAAGACGACACTAAGGAATTCCATATCTGGGAAGGTGACGAGGATGTCACGGAGGATATAATTACTTCTGACCGGGATCTTCTCATTCTGACAATGCCCGAGATGGAACATGTATCGATCTCTACAGTCTGGAAAATCAACTCGCTTTACGACTGGGCCTCGGCTCATAATATCGGGATGATTGCCGTAGCCGCCGGCTCGGGGAAGGATATTGCGACTTGGAAAGACTTATCCATGCCGGAATATCCGATATATACTGCCGACGACACATCTATCAAAGAATTGGTAAGAGGCAATCCTGCTGTCATATATGTTCATGATGGAACTTTGAAATGGAAAAGCTCACTGAGGGCTTTGAATTCAGATGATTTTGTCGCCGATCAGAACCTCAAAGAACCTATGGATTTTGCCCGTGACAACCGTTGGATTCTCAATACCCTCACCTGGATTTATCTCGCATTTATGGGATTGCTCATCCTCGCCTCCCTGATTCCGATGCTCAGCAGATTAGTGTTAAGTCATCCGAAATCGCATAAATACGAAGCCAAAACCAAACCCAAAACTCCAAATATTCCTAACTCCTAACTAAAAGACATGGATCTCGAACTCCTGACCGTAGGCAAGACACATATAAAATTCGTGGAGGAGGGTATTGCAGAATATACCCGCCGCCTCAAACACTATATACCCTATTCCATCAAATCGCTACCCGATATCCGTAACGCCGCAAAAATGGATGCGGCGCGTCAGAAAGAGGCGGAAGGTGAGAAGATATTGGAGTGTATCAGTAACGGTGATTATGTGATACTTCTTGACGAACGAGGGCGACAATACACCTCGATCGAATTCTCCTCATTCATCGAAAAGCAGATGATAGCAGGACGCAAGAAAGTGATATTCGTAGTGGGTGGGCCCTACGGATTCTCACAAGCTGTCTACGACCGTGCCGACTCTCTTCTCTCGCTCTCAAAAATGACTTTTAACCACGAAATGGTGAGACTTTTCTTCACCGAGCAGGTTTACCGCGCAATGACCATCCTGCGCGGTGAGCCTTACCACCACGAATAATAATTTATAAATCCGTGCCGAGAGCTTTAGCGCTCGGTCCCGAAAACTAAAAGATATGAAAACTACCGACGAACTTATCGACGATCTCCTCAATCTCGCCTTTGCCGAAGACCTCGGCGACGGAGACCACACCACCCTCTCAACCATTCCCGCTGATGCTATGGGTCGTTCGCGCCTTATCATCAAGGAAGACGGCATATTGGCCGGAGTGGATGTTGCAGAGAAAGTGCTTCATAAAGTAGACCCCTCCATCAAGATGGAAGTCTTCATCAAAGACGGTGCTGAGGTTAAGAAAGGCGACATCGCCTTCACCGCCGAAGGACCCGTGCGTTCACTTCTCATCGCCGAGCGCACGATGCTCAACATCATGCAGCGCATGAGCGGCGTAGCCACCATGACCCGTAAATATCAGGATGAACTGAAAGGTCTCCATACGCGCGTGCTCGACACCCGCAAGACCACTCCCGGCATGCGCATCCTCGAAAAGCAGGGTGTTAAGCTCGGTGGAGGAACCAACCACCGTATCGGTCTTTTCGATATGATCCTCATCAAGGATAACCATATCGACTTCGCCGGTGACATCGAGAAAGCTATCCAGCGTGCTCAGGACTATTGCAAGGCCAACAACAAAGACCTCAAGATAGAGGTTGAGGTTCGCAGTCTTGACGATATCCGTCGCGTACTCGCACACGGAGGCGTGGACCGTATCATGTTTGACAACTTCACACCCGAACTCACAAAAGAAGCCGTGGCGCTTGTTGACGGTAAAGTTGAGACTGAATCATCAGGCGGCATCACGCTCGAAAACCTCCGCGCATACGGCGAGGCCGGTGTAGACTTTATCTCTGTCGGCGCGCTCACACACTCTGTGAAAGGTCTTGATATGTCCTTCAAGGCATTCTAAGGCATACGCAACACAATGAATAAAAAAACGCAAGGCGAAGCCAATCGGGAATGGGGTAAGCAGGCCGAACAGATAGCCTGCGACTACCTCGTTGCCGAGGGGTACGCCATACGCGAACGAAACTGGCACGGCCCGAACCGCGTAGAAATCGACATAATAGCGCAGAAAGGCACTACTATTGCATTCATCGAAGTCAAAGCCAGAAAGGGGGATTGCGTTGCGGCTTACGAAGCAGTAAACGAAGCCAAACGCAGAAAAATGATAAAAGGGGGTGACGTCTACCTACGCAGCCAGGAGCAGTTTTTCTACTACCGTATGGACATCATCACGATCACCGGCACATCTGAGAAATATACTCTCGATCACCTCAAAGATGCCTTCCTCCCGCCCCTCACCTAATTTCCTACAGAATATCATTATGGCAATCGATCTCGATTGCCATAATTATTTTAGAAGATTAATGGCTTTATTGATAACTAATTTCAAGGGTGGAATATCATTTTTGATTGCTTCAAAGACGATATCGGCATCCAATTCAAAATATCCGTGGGTGATATGATTTCTCATTCCAACAATGGCTCGCCATGGAATTTCAGGGAAATTAGAACCTAAAAATTCAGGGAGTATTCTATCAATTCGATTCACTCCTTCACCAATAGCTATTACCAATGTGCAATTAGCCGCAAGCAACTGCATCCCATTTTGTGATAAATAATATTCTTCACTTGAAGAGATATGCTTATTCCATTCAATCAACTGATCTATGGTCCGAGATATATCCTCAAGAGTCAGTAATACTCTGGAAGATTTAGAATTAGAGGATTGTGATGGCATCGCGGGATATTTGATTTTGGAATTTGGAGGATAGATGGGAATGTTTTCTAATCAAATCAACAGAAACCGTTAAGATGGATTCTAAAAAATCTTTCAATCCACTCATTAGAAATATTTTGGGAGGCATCTCAACAAATATATCAATATCGCTGTCGTCAGTGTTATCACCTCTTGCCATGGAACCAAATACCGACAAAGCAGTTACTCCAAATTCGTTTTGAATCCGGGGTAAGTTTTCTTTTAATATTTCGATATATTGGCTCGATTCCATTAAATATAACTTTAAATGCAAAATTAATAGATTTTGCTAATATAACAAATTTTCTATTAACTGAGGTGGGAGCGAAACTGGGAGAGGGTGACGGCCGTGGCGATGGCCACGTTGAGCGATTCGGAATGATCTTTGGCATCGTATGGTGGAATAAGTAACGGGGAGGTTACTTTGCGTCGTAATGCTTCAGAGATGCCGCGCCCTTCGTTACCCATAATGATAAATCCATGATTCCCTAACGGAGCTTTGTAGATGTTTTCACCATTCAGCAGCGTACCGTAAACAGGCATTTCGGGATTTGCTTCTATCAGTTCCTTAAGGTCGCAATAGATCACATCTACCCTGCCGAGCGAGCCCATTGTGGACTGCACGGTCTTGGGGTTATAAAGATCGGCAGTGGTCTGCGAGCAGTAAATCCTTTTTATGCCAAACCAATGAGCTGTGCGGATTATCGTTCCCAAATTGCCCGGATCTTGAACTTCATCTAAAAGTAGATAGAGTTCATCAGCTTTCGGAGGGGGAATCTTACCGTTACTATTCAGAATTCTGTAAACAGCCAACACCTCGGGAGGAGTCGAGAGCGTCGAAATCTTTGCCATCCTTTCGGGAGTGACATCAAAGAAACAATCGGCAGATAGCCATGAGTCAGGAATGTCGGCACCTTTGACAGCAATTATCGCCTCCGGTTCGAAATATCCGATGGTGTCGGCCACACTCTTACGCCCCTCGGCCATGAATAGGGAATGCTTGTCGCGCATCTTTTTTCGGCCAAGCTGAGAATATAGACTTTCTTTTGATTTCGACAGTTCCATACGCTAAAAATAGGATGTGAAAGGAGAAAAATAATATCAGAATCACTCTCGAACGCGAAATTAGTGATTTTTTATAATATTCACACCCTCCCGATTAACCCAAGTTGAAAAAATTTCTTTAATTTTGTAGTCAGGCAAAATGCCGATTCGTTAATGTTCTTTATCTGATAAATCTAATATTACGACTATGAAATATATCGGAGCTCATGTAAGTGTCAGCGGTGGAGTATCGAATGCTCCGCTCCGCGCAAAAGAGATAGGCGCACGTGCCTTCGCCCTTTTTACCGGGTCGAGCAACCGCTGGAGTTCCAAACCAATATCGGCTGAGGAAATTGATAAATTCAAGAAATATTGTGAAGAAGGAGGTTATGAACCTAAACATATTCTCCCGCATGATAATTTCCTGATTAACCTTGGCAGCCCCGACAGTCAGAAACTCGCCATGTCGCGTAAATCATTCCTTGACGAAATGCAGCGTTGCGAACAGTTAGGGCTTACGATGCTTAACTTTCACCCGGGAAGTCACCTGAATGAACTGAGTGTGGAAGAATGCCTCGACCGTATAGCAGAGAGCATCAACATCACGCTCGCCGCCACATCGGGAGTGGCAGCGATTCTCGAATCCACAGCCGGCCAAGGTTCTAACTTAGGATATGAATTCGAGCATTTGGCGCATGTGATCGATAAAGTGGAAGATAAGAGCCGCGTCGGAGTGTGCGTCGACACTTGCCACACATATTCCGCCGGTTACGATCTCAGAAATGAAGATGGGTATAAAGCGACATGGAAAGCTTTTGACGACATAATCGGCGCAAATTATCTGAGGGCTATTCACTTGAACGATGATAAGCGGGAACTTGGATCGCGTATCGACCGCCATGCTGAAATCGGGAAAGGCACATTGGGCGAAGACTTCTTCATCCGCTTTGTCAACGACCCGCGTTTCGATGATATGCCGATCATCCTCGAAACTCCCGACGACAAGCTCTGGCCCGAAGAAATCGCCTGGCTCTACTCCAAAATCAAATCATAAATCTGGCTGTTTGGAGTCAGACTGTGTTGAGGGCGCGAGCCCGAAATTCTAAGACGCAATGCCTTAGACTTAAAATTTAACCTAAAAACCTAAAGATATATGAAAACTAAACCCGATTTGAGCTTCTGGAAGCTGTGGAACCTGTCGTTCGGTTTCTTCGGCGTTCAGATAGCCTACGCACTGCAGAGTGCCAACGTGTCGCGTATCTTCACCACTATCGGTGCGGACCCGCACGATTTGAGTTACTTCTGGATTCTCCCTCCGCTCATGGGTCTTATCGTGCAGCCGATCGTCGGCATGATGTCCGACCGCACCTGGAACCGCTTCGGGCGCCGTCTCCCCTATCTGATTTTCGGGGCCCTGATAGCCGTTATCGTGATGTGCCTGCTGCCGAATGCCGGAAGTTTCCACTTCACAATCTCAAGCGCCATCATCTTCGGTCTCGTGGCCCTTATGATGCTCGACACCTCCATCAATATGGCGATGCAGCCATTCAAGATGCTTGTAGGCGATATGGTCAACGAGAAACAGAAAGGTCTCGCCTACTCAATCCAGAGTTTCCTCTGCAACGCCGGCTCGATCGTAGGTTACATCTTCCCATTCGTGCTGATGTGGCTCGGAATGAAAAACGTCGCCCCCGCCGGTGTCGTGCCCGACACTGTGATATGGTCGTTCTATCTCGGAGCTGCCATACTTCTTATCTGCGTGATCTATTCACTAATCAAAGTTAAGGAATGGCCTCCGCAAACTTACAACGAATACAACGGCGTATCGGAAAACAAAGATAAGAAAAGTGCCGGTGTAATATCGCTACTGAAACACGCACCCTCCACATTCTGGACCGTAGGTGTGGTTCAGTTCTTCTGCTGGTTCGCATTCCTCTTCCTCTGGACCTACGCCACAAACACCGTAGCATACAACGCCTTTAACACCCCTACCGTGCAGACCATCACCGGCCTCGAATATGACGGGCATCTATACAAAGGGAATTACTTTATTTATAATGGCTCTACTATACTCGTTGAGCATGGCAAAGAGGTTAACAATATTCTCGAAACCGCTACCGAACCCTTCACTCTCACCGTTGCCGCCATCGCAGTGGAGAAAGATGGATCACTCGAAACCAATGAAGCCACATCTTACGAAATCTCTAATCCAAAAGATATACGCCCGGTTTATAAGACTGTTCTCAACGCATCTACTCAGCAATATAACGATGCAGGCAACTGGCTCGGTCTCCTCTTCGCAGTGCAGGCTGTAGGTTCGGTGCTCTGGGCCGTAGTTCTCCCGCGTTTCCGCAGCCGTCGCTTCTCCTATATCCTCTCACTGCTGCTCGGAGCTGCAGGCTTCATCATGACCGCCTTCATCACCAACCAGTATCTTCTCTTCATAGCCTTCATCCTCATCGGATGCGCATGGGCTGCGATGCTCGCCTGGCCGTTCACCATCCTTACAAACTCCATCAAGGGAGGCAACATCGGCGGATACCTTGGCCTCTTCAACTGCACCATCTGTATTCCGCAGATCGTGGCTGCACTTGCCGGCGGCTGGATACTCCATATGCTCAGCACCCCCGGCGAACTTGCCCCCGAATACATGATGATGTTCGTCGCCGGCATATCATTGATCATCGGTGCAGCCTGCGTCTTCCTCATCAACGAAAAGAAGAACGAGCAACCCGAAGAGACCCCCGCCCTCTCCGAAGACCTCTAATCTCCCGACTAACTGCGCTCCTCTCCTGAAAATAAGATTCAATACCTTGACGACCGCTATCCCTCCCGGGGTGGCGGTCGTATTTATGGGTATTGTTAATTTCATGTTAAATTATCTTGTGGATTAATCTTATCTCGTCTGCAAGTGTTATAGAAGTAAAAACTATTAAAAAACACTTTAAAGCATCGCGCTGCCTGGCTTATTCGATATCGCGCGCGATCTTTAACTAAACATGAGAAGCACTTAAAACTATTGAAAAACACTTTAATAAATTTTGATTGGACATGAAGAAACTACTTTATCTCTTATTATTACTGCCGCTCGGATTTTTTGCATCCTGCAGCGACGATAAGGATCTCCCCTCTGTGGATATCACTGTGAACATTGAGAATGCCGTAGACGCCAATGGTAAAATCTATATTGTTGAGGGTGAACCTCTGACAGTAGCAGGCATTGACGTGAAGAGCCTTAACGGCAAAGCTTCAGGCATCAGTGGCGTAAACTATGTGCTTGACCATGTCGGAATCGGTTACAACATCGTTCAGCCGTTTGGCGGAACTATCAGTGCTAACCTTCTTCCCGCAGGCAATCATCTCCTTACACTTGCATTCGATGTGCTACAGGTCGACAAGTCTATTGCTTATGCACAGCTCTCTACAGTTGTGACCGTTGTGCCTGCGGTGGAAGACCTTCCCGAAGGTTCGACACTCGGAAACGTAGCTTTGACTTATCATCTGAATCCGCAGAACTGATAATTAGAATCCCTTACGTTCAAGACGTAAACGTAACTTAACAGAGAGGCGACCTCCACGCGATGAGGCCGCCTCTCTGTTATAGTAACTTTTTGTGTTAGTATTGTAAGACATAGACTGTGGTTGGTTCTGTCTCAAGGGCTTTTTCGCCGTCGCCCTGATATGTGTTCTGCACGAAAACGTGTATCTTCTTGCGGTCGCGCCATAATTGATTATCGATTGTAGGTTCCCATGCGTTGACATCAAAATCTGTGAGATCCTCTATCTCCCAATCACCATCCGGACCATTAAACGTGGCCGTCATTGACACCTTTCCGCCTCTCTCCTGATCACGATACAGCACCGCGATAAATGATCCGTCGGCCACCACCCGCGGACGCGACACAGGTATCATCTTCGTGCCTCCGCCTGAAAGTGTGAACGGCGTTGTGCGATTTGAGATTTCACGTTGCCTCCATCCGTTACCGTCATTCCAGACCAAACGAAATTGAGGCACTTCGGAATCCGGCGAACGCCAATAGCTCACTATATAAGGATTAGACCATCTGTCGGCAGTCATCGAAGTCTGGTTGATGAGTTCTGAGTTTTCGGGAATTTTAATGGCGTATTCGGCATTCTCGGCCGTAATTGGAAGCGTATAAAGAGAGCCATCCGAACGCATCCATGTTCTTCCTCCGTCGGGCGATTTGGCATAGCAGAGGTCATGGTTTGTCTCCACAAGCCAGCTTTCACGCCATACCCACGACACATGAATAACGCCATTCTCGTCGACATTGATCTGCCAATATGGACTCCGCTCCTCTTCGCCATCTATAAGCGTATCCTGAACACGGTTCCACACTCCGGAGCGCGCATCATATCGGTTGATAGCCATATTTCCTCGTCCTGATGCACCCGACCGATAGACAAATAGCAGATCGCCATCAGGGAGTGAATAGAATTCCGGATAAGTCACGTTATCTTCATCGATACCGGTCATCGGCTGAAGATTTCCCATCTCCAGACTCCCGGCATCCACACTCCGCACATAATTGAGCTTATTGCCATGATGATCGAATGCCACATGAAGAAATCCATTGCCGTCTACACCCATACAAATCACATTATGTGCGTCTTTGACATTCCCCTTATACTGTGTGCGTTTCACTTCCCAGTCGGTAGATTTCAGCTTACGTTTCGCCAGAGTCACATACCCTTCCGGATCATAGAAACAGACATATTGAGTATCGCCGTGAGTAACTATCGAGTTGGCGCGAAAGATCGCAGTGTTCACCGAAGTACCGCTATATCCGGGCGCAACCTCTATTAATTTCGGAGCTGAGCCAAAGGGACGCAGGGCAGCCTGTGCAGAACAGTGAATCTGCGTCAACGCGGTCCCTATGAGTATATATTTTAGAATTCTTTTCACGATTTAATAAGTTTTATTGAATAAAAATATTCGCAATTTACTCAAAATTTATGATATTCACAACCTTGCAATTAACTTTAACTAATCATAATAATTACTAACTTGCTACTCCGAAATTAATTGGTAGCCGGATAAAGCCCTGAAAGGGCGATTCGATAATATCCCCGCATGAAGCCACGGAATGGTGTGGGGTATAAGGCACTAATAATGCAGAGTGCCGGAGGCATGATGTTATGAACAAAAGAGACAGTGCATAACATCGTCGCTCCGCGACTCCATAGTTTGTTATCATCACTTCCGCGGTAATCGATACCTCAAACCTCGCTCTGGCTTACAAGTCGCGCGTCGATAGGCTCGTCGGCGATCTCATTGCCGAAAGGGATAGAGCGGTGGGCCTACTACTTCCTGTATTATCCTCCGTCGAGGGCTGGACCGACACCACGTAGGGGCGGTGGTTCGGTGTCCTGCTGTTCCCGACCCTTGATGTTGCTACACAGTCGGGGGTAACATAACGACTTTGGGATAAATACTTGGAGTTGCGCTCGCAGATTATTGAGCTCGAAACATCGCTCTCGGAAGAATGGCTCTCGCCTGAACTGATGTCAGTACTTCGCGCCGAAAACCTGCCTTCAGATCTGACCGAGAAAAGAGGAATCGTAGTGCAGCAAATAAAAGCCCAAGTCGTGGGCTGCCTACGCTCCGGGTCGTTCAACTCCCGACGGCTAGCCGACATAGTGAACTACATCCGGCTAAATCCTGAATCTTTCAGCGAGTGGCATCAGTCCGACACCGCCAAACTGTTCACTCCGCCCATATTCCGTAACGAGAATAAAGCCACCGGCTATTTCTTTTAACCGAATTTTGGAGGATATTGTAAAAATCTCAAATATTCTTAGTATATTTGCACCGTCAATTCTCCGATTGGCAAAGACATACTTATTAACAAGAAGCGTTTGCTTTTACTTGTGTTAGAAAACGTAGGAAATTTTCAAAGATGCAAGGAAGACAAGCGGTTCTCACGCCATAGGCGTGGGCTGCTATTCCTACATCTTCATCTTTAGGTTTCCTACGACCTTCTAACAAAGTGTGGCAATTCAGTCCACGTTTCTCTATTTTAATGGTCGATGGGACTGTTAGACCGCAAATCATCGCTACATAGATGAAAAAATTTATTTTATTTTTTACGCTGTTAATCCCTCTTATTGGATTAGCACAATCCCATGCTTCAACAAATCTGAAGTTTAACGTTAAGTATGAGGATGAATCAGGTACTTATGCCTATGTTTTCAAATCTAACGGAACAGGGTCATGGATTATGAGTGAAGAATCATATGACGGATCACTCAGTGAATTTACCCAAAAATTAACATGGAAAAAGAAATCATCTAACGAGATTACAGTCTCAAGGAATCCCGGAGATGGAATAGTATCTTATGTCATTAAGATTGTCAATTCTAATACATTGAAAGTTAATACTTATGGGGATAAATGGGAAGAATTTAAAGTAAAAAAGTAGATTCTCATACTATAACCACCTGCGGCGGCTCCCACTTCGGGAGCCGCTTTTACTTGTTTAATACTCAATATTTTACTAAATTTACACGTATGAACATTCTTCATTATCTATATACAAAAGGAGAAACGACATTTAATTATAAATTGAATGGTCGTTCCTTTATTGTGTGGCCCATGTGGGAATTAACAGCATTCTTTAGCATACCATTATTCCCCAAGGGACTTAATGAGTTTGTTTTTATTCTCATTTATCTGGTGTATGGTTTTCTACTTTATCTCTTAACGTATATCTTACTCCCCAAAAAGAAAGTTAGATTGAAAACATGGTTGCGTAAATATAATAATACAACAAGTTTGTGGGCATATGTGTACTTCTTTTCTCCTATAATTATTTTCGGGATTTATATGATAATCAATTTCGACTGATGTCTTTTCCGCATAGAGGACTTTACCATACTTTCGCAGTGCGTTAAAGCCCATTTTCTTTGCATAACAATGTTCTGTCATGGCTCCCTTTTTTATTTGCAAGATCATGAGGTTTTGGTTACTTTTGCAGTCGGTCTAAGTGCCTGCGGCATCGCGCACCGGCCTATCGGCCGACGTTCGCTCTTAGCCGACCTGCGAATATCTTACGATATTTGTCAGTCTGGGTCTAAGTGCC